>JAYTQW010000169.1:0-5170 GCA_043746535.1 Rhodospirillales bacterium | reverse complement strand
GATCGAAGATTCCAGCAAGCTGGCCGATACCGTGTCGGCGCACCTGAATCTCAAGATCTCCGAGAAGCAGGACCTGCTGGAGACGGTGAAGGTCAGCGAGCGGCTGGAGCGCGTGTTCGGTCACATGGAGTCCGAGATCGGCGTGCTTCAGGTGGAGAAGCGCATCCGCAACCGCGTGAAGCGGCAGATGGAGAAAACGCAGCGCGAGTACTACCTGAACGAGCAGCTCAAGGCGATTCAGAAGGAGCTGGGCGAAGGCGAGGACGGCAAAGACGAGACCGCCGAGCTGGAAGCCAAGATCAAGAAGACCCGGCTGTCCAAGGAAGCCCGCGAGAAGGCGGTGGCGGAGCTGAAGAAGCTGCGCACCATGAGCCCGATGAGCGCCGAGGCGACCGTGGTGCGCAACTACCTGGACTGGATGCTGTCCATCCCCTGGAAGAAGCGCAGCAAGGTCAAGAACGACGTGACAGCCGCCGAGGAGGTGCTGAACGCCGACCACTACGGGCTGGACAAAGTCAAGGAACGCATCCTGGAGTACCTCGCGGTGCAGTCGCGCGCCGGCAAGGTGAAGGGCGCCATCCTGTGCCTGGTCGGCCCGCCGGGCGTGGGCAAGACCTCGCTGGGCAAGTCGATCGCGCGGGCCACGGGCCGGAACTTCGTGCGCATGTCGCTGGGCGGCGTGCGGGACGAGGCGGAAGTGCGTGGCCACCGGCGGACCTATATCGGCTCCATGCCGGGCAAGGTCATCCAGGGCATGAAAAAGGCCAAGACCTCCAACCCGCTGTTCCTGCTGGACGAGATCGACAAGCTCGGTGCCGACTGGCGCGGCGACCCGTCCTCGGCGCTGCTGGAGGTGCTGGACCCGGAGCAGAACTCGACCTTTGCCGACCATTATCTCGAGGTCGATTACGACCTGTCCGATGTGATGTTCGTTACCACCGCCAACAGCCTGCAAATGCCGCAGCCGCTGCTGGACCGTATGGAGATCATCCGCATCCCCGGCTACACCGAGGATGAGAAGGTCGAGATCGCCCGCCGCCACCTGATCGCCAAGCAGGCGGAGGCGCACAGCCTGACGCCGGCCGAGTGGAGCATCAGCGAGGACGCGTTGCGCGAGCTGGTGCGCCGCTACACGCGGGAGGCCGGCGTGCGCAACCTTGAGCGCGAGATCGCCAATCTGGCGCGCAAGGCGGTGAAGGAGATCGTCACCAAGAAGGCCAAGAAGGTCGCTTTCACGCTGAAGAATCTCGAGAAATACGCTGGCATACCGAAGTACCGCTATGGCGAGGCGGAGGCCGAGGACATGGTGGGCGTGGTCACCGGCCTGGCCTGGACCGAGATGGGCGGCGAGATCCTGACCATCGAGAGCGTGCTGGTGCATGGCAAGGGCGGCGTCAAGCACACCGGCAAGCTGGGCGACGTGATGCAGGAGAGCGTGTCGGCGGCGTTGAGCTATGTGCGCAGCAAGGCCACCAACTACGGCATCAAGCCGACCCTGTTCGAGCGGCGCGACCTGCATGTGCATGTGCCGGAGGGTGCGACTCCGAAGGATGGTCCATCCGCCGGCATAGCCATGGCCACCAGCATCGTCAGCGTGATGACCGGCATCCCGGTGCGCCGGGACGTGGCGATGACCGGCGAGATCACCCTGCGCGGCCGGGTGCTGCCGATCGGCGGCCTGAAGGAGAAATTGCTGGCGGCGTTGCGGGCCGGGATCAAGACGGTGTTCATCCCGAAGGACAACGAGAAGGACCTGGCCGATATTCCTGACAACGTGACGAAATACATGACGATCATCCCTGTGGCCAACGTCGATGAGGTCATCGCTCAGGCGCTGGTCACGAAACCCGAGCCTATCGAATGGGTCGAGCCGGCCGAGCCGCTGGTTCCGGCGGCTGTCGTGGCCCCGGCGGCGGCGTCGTTGCCGCATTAGCGGATGCGCCGAATCGGGCGGACTGATCCGGCAGGCTCCGGGTCGTCCGCCTGATGGTATCTAATGCCATCCGTCAATATTGACGGCGCGGAAATCCGCCGTTTAGTCTAACCGTGCCCCGGTGTCCCACCGGCCGGTTTGGACCATTGTCATAAGGATTTGCCATGAACAAGATGGATGTCATCGCGAAAGTGGCCGAAGACGCCGACCTGCCGCGCGCCAAGGCCACCGAGGTCGTGGACGCCGTGTTCAAGGCGATCGAGGGCGCGCTCAAGGCCAACGAGGAGGTTCGCCTGACCGGCTTCGGCAGCTTCAGCACCGCCGCACGCAAAGCCTCCACCGGCCGCAATCCGCGCACGGGCGAGGAGATGCAGATCGGCGCCTCCACCTCTGTGCGCTTCAAGCCGGGCAAGGCGTTGAAGGATGCCGTCAACTAGCACTGGGTACATCGCCACGCTCTCGGCAATGCCGGAGAGAGGCGCATGTGGCGGGCGGTTAGCTCAGCGGTAGAGCGTCTCGTTTACACCGAGAGGGTCGGCGGTTCGAAACCGTCACCGCCCATTCCGCTGCATCTACAGGATGGCATCCCGCGTTTGCATCATGGCCGGGATGACCCGGCATCGCCTGTGGTGGGAGCCCGGACATGCGCGTCGCCCTGATGGTCATGCTGTTGCTGTGCGGCTGGATCGGCGCAGGCCCGGCCTATGCCGATGACCTGTCCGCCGCCGACCGTGCCGCCATCCGTGCGGTCATCCAGGCGCAGCTATCGGCGTTCCGCCACGACGACGCGGCCGGCTCGTTCGCGTTCGCGGCGCCGGGGTTGCAGCAGATGTTCGACCATGATGCCGGACGCTTCCTCGGCATGGTCCGGCAGGGCTACCAGCCGGTCTATCGCCCGCGCTCGACGGTGTTCGGCGCATTGGAGCAGCAGGACGGCCAGATCACCCAGAAGCTGGAAGTGGTCGGCCCCGATGGCGCCGGGCATGAGGCGGTGTACTTCATGGAGCACGAGGCGGACGGCTCCTGGCGCATCAGCGGCTGCGTGCTGACCGACGCCCCCGCCGTGGGCGCTTGACCGTCGCCGTTTCGCCATCTAATAGCCGCGCCTGCCGATGCGGGTGTAGCTCAGTTGGTTAGAGCGCCGGCCTGTCACGCCGGAGGTCGCGGGTTCGAGCCCCGTCACTCGCGCCAGCATCGCAATCTTCCGGACAGTCGCTGAATCCGGCGATTTTGTGACCGATGGCCATGCCTGGCCCCTCCTTAAATGCCGGACAATCCCACATATCCATTTGCCGTCTTGAGGCGGCCTGTGCCGCTGCGGCGCTGCGTTAGGCATCTACGCGCCGGAGCTGTATTGTCCAAACGCTGCGGTGCGGCATAGAACGGCGGATCGCCGCGTTCATGGAGAATGGACCATGCCCAGCCTGCTCGCCGGCTATTTTCCGATCATCGTGTTCATCGTGCTCGCCGGCGTGATCGCGTTGGCGATGATCGGCGGCTCGTTGCTGGCCGCGCGGCAGAAGCCCTATGCCGAGAAGCTGTCCGCCTATGAGTGCGGCTTCGAGGCGTTCGACGACGCGCGCCGCCGTTTCGACGTGCGCTTCTACCTCGTCGCCATCCTGTTCATCATCTTCGACCTTGAAGTGGCCTTCCTGTTCCCCTGGGCCGTCAGCCTCGCCGATATCGGGATCTTCGGTTTCCTGTCCATGCTGGCCTTCCTGGCGGTGCTGACCGTCGGCTTCATCTATGAGTGGAACAAGGGTGCGCTCGACTGGGAATGACGCGGACCGCGTCTCCCTGCCCGCCCGCGCCGCTTCACCAAGGACCGCCACAATGAGTGCAACCAACGAGAGCGACATCGCCTGGAACCGCGAGCACCTGCCGCCCGGCCCGGTGCAGGATGCGGTCGTGCGCGGCATCACCGGCGAGATCACCGACAAGGGTTTCGTGGTCGCCAACGTGGACAAGCTGGTCAACTGGGCGCGCACCGGCAGCCTGTGGCCGATGACCTTCGGGCTGGCCTGCTGTGCTGTGGAGATGATCCACGCCTATATGCCGCGCTACGACCTGGACCGGATGGGCGTCATCCCGCGCGGCAGCCCGCGCCAGAGCGACGTGATGATCGTCGCCGGCACGCTGACCAACAAGATGGCTCCCGCCCTGCGCAAGGTCTATGACCAGATGCCGGAGCCGCGCTGGGTCATCAGCATGGGCAGTTGCGCCAACGGCGGCGGCTACTACCATTATTCCTACTCGGTGGTGCGCGGCTGCGACCGCGTGGTGCCCGTGGACATCTATGTGCCCGGCTGCCCGCCCACCGCCGAGGCGCTGGTGTACGGCATCATGCAGCTGCAAAAGAAAATTCGCCGCACGGGGAGCATTCTGCGTGGCTGACACTCTCGAAGCGGCTCCGCTTGTGCCGGCCAGCCAGCAGGCGGCGTTGGCCGACGCGATCCGCGTTCTGCCCGGCGTGATCGCCACGACCATCGAGAAGGGTGAACTGGTTGCACTTGCCGGCCGCGAGGGGTTGGTGGGGTTGATGACCACGCTCCGCGACGATCCACGCTTTGCGTTCGAGCAGATGATGGATCTGTGCGGCGTCGATTGGCCGGAGCGTCCGGTGCGGTTCGAGATTGTCTACAATCTGTTGTCCGTGGGGCTGAACCATCGCCTGCGCGTGGTTGTGCCAGTGCCCGATGGCACGCCGCTGCCATCCGTTCACACCGTGTGGCCCGTGGCCACCTGGTGGGAGCGCGAGGCGTGGGACATGTTCGGGATCGTGTTCGCCGGCCAGCCCGATCTGCGCCGCATCCTGACCGATTACGGGTTCGAGGGGCATCCGCTGCGCAAGGATTTCCCGCTGACCGGCTATGTCGAGGTTCGCTACGACGACGAGCGCAAGCAGGTTGTGTACGAGCCGGTGAAGCTGACGCAGGATTTCCGCAACTTCGATTTCCTTTCGCCCTGGGAAGCCATGACCTCGCTGCCCGGCGACGAGAAGGCGCACGAGGCCCGCAAGGGAGACAAGCCATGAGCGAAACCTTCGTGGTGGAGCCTGGGCCGACCAAGACCGTCGAGATCGACAGCCACGCCATCAATTTCGGTCCGCAGCATCCGGCCGCGCATGGTGTGCTGCGGTTGATTCTGGAGATGGACGGCGAAGTGGTGGAGCGCGCGGACCCGCATATCGGGCTGCTGCATCGCGGCACCGAGAAACTGATTGAGTATAAAACCTAC
>JAYTQW010000168.1:0-19059 GCA_043746535.1 Rhodospirillales bacterium | reverse complement strand
GTTCAGCCGCACGCCCGCGCGTCGCGCAACGTCCGCATCCCCGACATTGCCGTCTCCTGCGGCCCGCCGGGCGCGCGGGTGATCGAGGACCCGCTGCTGATCATCGAGGTGCTGTCCCCCTCCAACGAGCGCGAGACGCGGGAGGCGGTGCGGTCCTGCCTCACCATCCCAAGCCTACGCGAGGCGGTCATCATGCATACCCTGGCCCGCCGAGCAGAGGTCTATCGGCTTGGCGAAGACGGCATCTGGCCAGCCGAGCCGATCATGCTGGAAGCGGCCGACGAGTTGGACCTGACCAGCATCGGATTTCGCCACCAACTCGGCACGCTTTACGTGGACTGATTCGCTGCCGCCTATCTTGGCGACAGCACCATCACCATCTGCCGGTTTTCCATCTTCGGCATCTGCTCGACCTTGGTCAGCACGTCCAGTTCGTTGCGGATGCGCTCCAGCACCTTGATGCCGATGTCCTGGTGCGCCATCTCGCGGCCACGGAACCGCAACGTGACCTTCACCTTGTCGCCCTCGTCGATGAACGACTTCATCGAGCGCATCTTCACTTGGTAGTCGTTCTCGTCGATGTTCGGCCGGACCTTGACCTCTTTGATCTCGACGACCTTCTGCTTCTTCTTGGCCTCGTTCTTCTTCTTCTGCTGCTCGTATTTGAACTTGCCGAAGTCGAGGATCTTGCAGACCGGCGGCTCGGCGTTCGGGCTGATTTCCAGCAGGTCGAGGCCGACGGCGAAGGCGCGCTGCACCGCTTCGCGGGCTGTCATCACGCCCAGCATCTCGCCATCCTGGTCGATCAGTCGCACCTGGGGCACGCGGATGTCTTCGTTCACGCGGGGCCCGTCGCGGGTCGGCGATGCGGGCATGGGTCCTCGGGCTATGGGTCGCTCCTATGGCAGTTGAAAAAACGCCTCGCGGACGCGCGCCAAGGCGCATCGCCCGCAAGCCGGCATCATTCGCGCCAACCGCGCCCGGAAATCAAGCGATCTCGTCGGTGGACAGAGTTGTTGTGCGTAAATCGGGTGGCGTGGCCTCCGCTACAAGCCGTGCCACCGCCGCGTCGAGCGAAAGCGCCTCCTGCGCATCGCCGCCGAGCCGGCGCATCGCCACCGTGCGCGCCTCCGCCTCCTTGCGGCCGACCACCAGGATCACCGGCACATGCTGGTGGCTGTGTTCGCGGATTTTGGCGTTGATCTTCTCGCGGCCAAGGTCGGCCACCACCGCCAACCCCTTCGCCCGCAGCGCGGCGGCCACCTCCAGCGCGTATTCGTCGGCGTCGGAGACGATGGTGGTCACCACCACCTGCACCGGCGCCAGCCAGAGCGGGAAGCGGCCCGCGTACTGCTCGATCAGGATGCCGAGGAACCGCTCGAAGCTGCCCAGGATGGCGCGGTGCAGCATCACCGGGCGGTGGCGGGCGCCGTCCTCGCCGACATACTCGGCACCCAGGCGTTCCGGAAGCACGTAGTCCACCTGCAAGGTGCCGCACTGCCAGTCGCGGCCGATGGCGTCGCGCAGCACGAACTCCAGCTTCGGGCCGTAGAACGCCCCCTCGCCCGGATTCAGCGTGTACTCGACGCCGGCCAGCGCGCAGGCCTCGCGCAAGGCCGCCTCGGCTCGATCCCAGTCGGCCTCGGTCCCGGCGCGTTGCGCCGGCCGGTCGGAGAACTTCACCGCGAAGCTCTCGAAACCGAAATCGCGGTACACGCGGTCGAGCAGCGCCACGAAGCTTGCGGTCTCGGCGGCGACATCCTTTTCCGCGCAGAAGATATGCGCGTCGTCCTGGGTGAACGCGCGCACCCGCATGATGCCGTGCAGCGCGCCCGACGGCTCGTAGCGCGAACAGGCGCCGAACTCGGCCATGCGAAGCGGCAGCTCGCGGTAGGAGCGGATGCCCTGGTTGAAGATCTGCACGTGACAGGGGCAGTTCATCGGCTTCAGCGCGAGCGTCTTGTCCTCCTCGTCGACGCGGGCCAGGAACATGTGCTCGCGGTACTTCTCCCAATGGCCCGACGCCTCCCACAGCGCGCGGTCGACCAGTTGCGGGGTGCGCACCTCCTGATAGCCGGCGGCGTTCTGGCGGCGGCGCATGTAGTCCTCGGCGGCGCGGTACAGCCGCCAGCCCTTCGGGTGCCAGAACACGCTGCCGACCGCCTCCTCCTGGAGGTGGAACAGGCCCATGTCGCGACCGATCCGCCGGTGGTCGCGGCGCTCCGCCTCCTCCAGTTGCAGCAGGTGGGCGGCCAGTTCGCGGTCGTCGCGCCACGCGGTGGCGTAGATGCGGGTCAGCATCGGGTTGCGGTGGTCGCCGCGCCAATACGCCCCGGCCACCTTTTGCAGCTTGAACGCGCCGCCGACATCGGCGGTGGTGCGCATATGCGGGCCACGGCAAAGGTCGATCCAGTCGCCCTGCTTGTACAGGGTGATGACCTCGGAATGCGGCAGGTCGCGGATCAACTCGGCCTTGTAGCTTTCGCCGCGCGCCTCGAAGAACGCCACCGCGTCGTGGCGGTCCCAGACCTGGCGCTCGAACGGCGCGGCGCGCGCGACGATCTCGCGCATCCGGGCCTCGATGGCGGGGAAGTCGTCCGGAGTGAACGGGGCGTTGCGGGCGAAATCGTAGTAGAAGCCGTTCTCGATGTTCGGCCCGATGGTGACCTGGGTGCCGGGGAACAGCTCCTGCACCGCCTCCGCCAGCACGTGCGCGGCGTCGTGGCGGATCAGGCCGAGCGCGTCGGGGTCGCGCCGGGTCACGAACACCACCGCAGCGTCATGGTCGATCTCGCTCGCGAGGTCCACCAGCCTGCCGTCCAGCTTCATCGCCAGGGCGGCGCGCGCGAGGCCCGGCCCGATCGCGGCGGCCACCTGCGTGCCGGTGACGGCGGCGTCGAACTGGCGCACGGAGCCGTCGGGCAGGGTGATGGCGGGCATGGCTTGGTCCTCGGCAGGTGGGCGGAAGGCTCTATGGCCGCAATGGGAGTGCCGCCGCAACCCTCGCCACCGCAAGGTCGGCCAGATCGGGCGCGCGCAGCACCAGCGGCCAGCCGCCATCCCGCATGCGCGGCGCGGTCAGGCGCGGGTCGCTCTCGCCGGAGAACAGCACCACGCACGGGCAGGCCATCGCGGCGGCCAGGTGCATCGGCCCGGTGTCGTTGCCGAGCGCGAACCGTGCCCGTGCCGCCAGCGCCGCCAGCGCCGGAAGGTCGGTGGCGCCGGTGAGGTCGATCGCCTCCGGGCACCGCGCCAGTATCTCGGCGGCCAGCGGATGTTCGGCGGCGGTGCCCAGCACCACCGGCCGCACGCCCTCGGCCAGGATCAGCCGGGCCACCTCGCCGAACCGCGCCGCCGGCCAGCGTTTTGCCGGGCGGTGCGGCGATGCGCCGGGCACCAGCAACGCGAACGGCTCCGGCAACGGCGGATGCGCGGCAGCCTCCAGCCAGGACAGGTCGGGCGCGGGAGATACCGAGACGCCCGCCATCGCCAACTGCTCGCGCTGCCGTTCCAGCGTGTGCATGGCGTCGCGCGCCGGGTTGGCGTGCGCAAACCGTGCCCCGCGCGCGATGCCGGACCAGGGCGGCCGTCCCGCCAGCCAGAAATAGCGCGAGGAGCGGGCCGAGGTTTGCAGGTCATAGACCATGTCGAAGCCGCGCAACTGCCCGGCCAGCCGCCGCAGCCCGCCGACCTGCCACCACAGCGGGCGCGCATCGACCTCGATCGCGTCGAACCAGGGCGACCGCCGCGCCATCGCGGCAAACGGGGCCGTGGTCAGCAACGTGATATCGTCGCCCGCGTGATGCGCGCGGATGGCGGCGAAGGGGGCGAACGACTGCACGAAATCGCCCAGCGCGCCCAGCCGGATCACCAGTACCCGGCTCAACCGGCGTCCAGCGCCACGTCCAGAGCCAGAACCTCGCGATAGACCGCGATGGTCGCCGCCTGCATCGCCGCGACGGTGTAGTTCGCGACCACCGCCGCACGCGCGTCCGCGCCGAACGCCGCGCGCTCCTGCGGCGACAGCGCCAGCACATAGTCGAGCGCATAGGTCAGCGCCGCCACATCGCCCGGCGGCACCAGCCAGCCGGTGGCGTCGTGCGCGATGGTCTCGGCGGCCCCGCCGTGATCGCTGGCGATCACCGGGCGGCCCATCGCCTGCGCCTCGATCACCACCCGCCCGAACCCCTCCGGCGCCAGCGACGGGTTGACCACCACGCTGGCCAGCGACAGCGCCGCCGGCATGTCGTCGCAATGCCCAACCAGCCGCAGCCGGGCCGAGACGCCGAGCTTCTCGGCCAGCGCGGTCAGCTCGCGCACATAGCGCCGCCGGCCCTGGTCGCCGCCGACCAGCACGGCGATGGCGTCGGTGTGGGACATCCGCGCCATCGCCTCGATCAGCACGCCCTGCCCCTTCCAGCGCGTCAGCCGGCCGGGCAGCAGGATCACGTCGCCGCCGTCGGGCAGCCGCCACGCCTCCGCCAGCCGCCGTTTGCGGTCGGGCGACACCCGCTCCGGGTCGAAGATCGCCGCATCGACTCCGCGCGGGATCACCCGCACCCGCGCGGGGTCGACGCCGTGGCGGGCAATGACCATGGCTGCGATGTGGCGGCTGATGGCGATCACCCGCACGCCGCGCGCCATGATGCCGTTGTACAGCCGCTTGCCCGGCGTCCGCTCCGAATAGGGCGCGTGATAGGTGCTGACGAACGCCACCCCGCTCCGCCGCGCCGCAAGCCAAGCCGACCACGCCGGGGCGCGCGAGCGGGCATGGACGATGCGCACGCCCTCGGCGCGGATGACGCGGGCCAGCCGCTTCGCATTGCGCAGCACGCGCAGCGGCGACTTGCTGGCGAGCGGCAGCGTGATGTGGCGCCCGCCCGCGCGCTCGACCAAGCTCGTCATCCGGCCACCGGAGCTTGCGACCAAGGCCCGCCCACCGGCGGCGACGATGGCCGCGACGATCTCGACGGTGCCGCGCTCGACGCCGCCGCCGTCGAGTGCCGGAAGCACCTGCAACACCACAAGCCGGTCTGGATCATCGCGCATCCGCGCTGGCATACCATCTGCACGGATCAAGGGAAGGCCGCGACGCATGGAATACAAGGCAAGCGGCGAACACGAGACGAGCGGCGGCTTCGATCGCGGCGACGGCGTGACCCTGGCATGGCGGCGGCTGCCCGGCCGCGCGCCGACGGTGGTGTTCCTGCCCGGCTTCGGCAGCGACATGGCCGGCGCCAAGGCCGAGGCGGTCGCCGCGCACTGCGCCGCGCGCGGCCAGGCGATGCTGCGGCTGGATTACTCCGGCCACGGCGAGAGCGGCGGCGCGTTCACCGACGGCGGCATCGGACGCTGGGCCGAGGACGCGATAGCGGTGCTCGACCGCCTGACCGCCGGCCCGTTGCTGCTGGTCGGCTCGTCGATGGGCGGCTGGATCGCCCTGCTCACCGCCCTCGCCCGCCCGGCGCGCGTGGTGGCGCTGCTCGGCCTGGCCGCCGCCCCCGACTTCACCGAGGACCTGATGTGGGATGCGGCCACGCCGCTGGAACAGGCGGCACTGATGGCGCAGGGTTACGTGGCGATCCCCAACGAGTACGGGCCGCCGCAGGTCATCACCCGCCACCTGATCGAGGACGGCCGCCGCCACCTGTTGCTGCGCGCGCCGATCCCGCTCGCCATCCCGGTGCGGCTGATCCATGGCCAACAGGACGCCGACGTGCCGTGGCAGACCGCGCTGAAGCTCGCCGCCGCGATCACCGGGCAGGACGTGCAGGTCACGCTGGTCAAGGACGGCGAACACCGGCTGTCGCGGCCGTCCGACCTGGCGCTACTCGGGCGGGTGCTGGCCGGCCTGCTCGGCGAGGATGGCGATTAGGCCCTCGCGGTAGGTCGGGTAGCGCCACCGCCGCGCCAGCATCGCCTGCGTGGCCGCGCTGGAGACCCGGCGGTTCTCGCTCCAGAAGCTGCGCGCCATCTCGCTCAGGCGCGCGGTGTCGAGCGGCACCGGCTCGGGCGGTGCCACACCCAGCAAGCCGGCCGCGTATTCGGTGACGGCGGCGGCCTCGGCCGGCTCGTCGTCGGACAGGTTCAGCACGCGCACGCCGGGCGGGCGGGACTGGCCCGCCGCCGCCAGCACCGCGCCGGCGATGTCGTCGCGGTGGATGCGGCCGAACATATGGCCGGGCTTGCGCACCCGCCGCGCCCGCCCGGCGCGCAAATCGTCCAGCGCCGAGCGCCCCGGCCCATAGATGCCCGCCACCCGGAACAGGTCGACCGCCAGCCGGTCGCCCAGTGCCTCCCACGCCAGTTCGGTGGCGCGGCGCAGGCGGCTGCGCGGCTGGCCGGGTGCCGGCGGCGTCGCCTCGTCCACCCAGCCGCCGGCGCGGTCGCCATAGACGCCGGTGGTGGACAGGTAGCCGACCCAGCGCAACGCGGGCGACGCGCGCATTGCCCCGGCATAGGCCGCCAACACCGGGTCGGACTGGCTGGAGGCGTCCGGCGGCACCGTCGAGACGATGTGCGTGGCCTCGGCGACAAGGCCTGCGGCGGCGTCGAAGGCGATCACCTCCACCCCGTCCAACGGCCTGGCCGCCGGGTCGCGCGTGGTGATGGCGACCCGCGACCCGGCCGCCGCCGCGTCGCGCGCCATGGCAGCGCCGGTGTAGCCCAGCCCGAAGATCAGCAGCATCGCAAGACGGGTCCGCTCGACATGCCGGCCAAGTGCCTCTCCAAGCGGCAAGCGTTCGCCGCGTCGCCTTAACATGGTGATGGCCCGGAGTTTGCACTCGCGGTCTCAGAAACAGGGGAATACGATGACCGAACCGCATCCGAACGAGGCCAAGGCCACCCTTGGCCGCAAGCTGCTGGCGATCAAGAAAAGCCGCAAACTCACCTGGCCGGAGATCGCCGTCAGGCTCGGCCACGCGCCGGCCTGGACCTGCGCCGCCTGCCTCGGCCAGATGGCGATGAGTACGGCGACGGCGGAGAAGGCCGGCCTGCTGTTCGGCCTCGACGACGGCGAGATCGAGGTGCTGCAATCGATCCCCTATCGCGGCGCGGTGCCGGCCATGCCGCCGACCGACCCGCTGATCTACCGTTTCTACGAGTTGGTCATGGTCTATGGCACTACCTGGAAGGAGTTGATCCAGGAGGAGTTCGGCGACGGCATCATGTCGGCAATCGATTTCGACATGAGCCTGGAGCGCCAGCCCGACCAGAAGGGCGACCGCGTGAAGATCGGGTTGTCTGGCAAATTCCTGTCGTACAAAACATATTGATTGTGGATCGACAGCCTATGTTTGCCGAGCGCCGTCATCGGCTTGTAGTCTGCCCCTGCCATGACACATCGCATCGCAGTCCTGGGCGCCGCCATTGCCCTGCCGGCCATGATTGCCGCCAGCGCCTGGTGGTGGAGCGGCTCCGCGCCCGACACCGGCAGCCAAAGCGGCGGGGCTCAGGCGGCCGAAGCGGCGCTGCCGGTACCGCCGGTTCCGCCGCGCATCGCCGAGGGCGCCGAATACGAGAAGTGCCTCGCCATGCTGCCGGCCGATCCGCAGGGCGCCGGCGACTACGCCGAGGCGTGGGCCGCGCGCGGCGGCGGTGAAGGTGCGGCCCATTGCGCGGCGCTGTCGAAGGTGGAACTCGGCAACACGGAGGCGGGCGCCACCGACTTGCAGCGTCTGGCCGGCGGCAGCCACGGCGGCGAGGCCGCGCGCGCGGCGATCTACGGCCAGGCGGACCAGGCCTGGCTGATGGCCGGGAAGGCCGCCGAGGCCTACGGCGCGGCCACGCTCGGCCTGTCGCTGTCGCCCGACGACGCCGATCTGCTGCTGGACCGCGCCATCGCCGCCGGCAGCCTCAACCGCTTCCAGGACGCGCTCGACGACCTCACGCATGTGCTCGAACTGGACCCGAAGCGGCCGGACGCCCTGGTGCTGCGCGGCTCGTCGTGGCGCCATCTGGGCCATCTCGACCTGGCGCAGGACGATGTCGACCGGGCGCTGGCGCTCGATCCCGGCAGCCCGGACGGGTTGCTGGAACGCGGCATCCTGCGCCAGCGCCACAACGACGCGCGCGGCGCGCGGGCGGATTGGGAGCGCGCGATAGACCTGGCGCCGGACGGCCCCACCGCCGACCTGGCGCAGCAGAACCTGGCGTTGCTGGATGCGGGACCAGAGCAGAAATAACACAAGGCCGGCCCCTGGAACCCTAACTGAAGCAGGTCCAGGACGCGCCGCGTCCTGGTGGGTTTCAGGGCAAAACCCTGACCTTGGCTATGCTCCCGGGCTACGCTCCCGCGTCGCTAGCCCAACGCATCAGCAGCGCGGTCGCATCCGCGAAATCCTCCATCCGCATCGCCTCATGCGGGTTGTGGCTGCCGTGCTGGTTGCGCACGAACACCATGGCCGAGGGCACGCCGGCCTGCGCGAACGCCGCCGCGTCGTGGCCGCCGCCGCTGGCCATCTCGATGCTTGCCACCCCGGCATCGCCCGCCGCGCGCCGCAACGCCGCGCACACACCGGGATCGAGCGGCGTGGCGGCGCTGCCGGTCTCCTCGCCCAGCTCGAACCGCACGCCGCGCCGCGCCTCGATGCGCGGCGCCAGCCGGTGCAGTTCGGCGAACAGCGCGTCGACGCTGGCCGGATCGACACTGCGCACGTCGAGCTGGAACCGCGCCTCGCCGGGTATCTTGGTGAACCCCGCCTCCGCCGTGGTCGCCAGCACACAAAAGGTGCAGACCATCTGGTGCCCCTCGGACTCCATCGCCAGCCAGTGCCGGTCGAGCGCCACCGCCAGTTCCGCCAGCGCCAGGCCCGCATCCCGGCGGTAGCGGCGCGGCGTGGCGCCGGAGTGGTTATATTCGCCCAGCACCCGCGCCGCGCGCAGCCGGCGCGAGCCGGGGATGCCGGTGACGATGGCGGCGGGAATGCCCCGCGCGTCCAGCACCGGGCCTTGCTCGATATGCAGCTCGACATAGGCGGCGACGCTGGCTGGCGGCAACAGGCAGCTCCCGGCGCGCACCGCGTCCGGATCGAAACCTTCCGCGCGCATGTGCTCGGCCAGGGTGCGGCCGGTGTCGAGGCGGCGCACCTCCAGCGCCTCGCGGGGCAGCGTGCCGGTGGCGGCGCGGCTGCCGGGAAAGCTGGTCGGGAACCACGATCCCGCCTCCTCCGCCCGGACCGCCAGCACCACCAGGTCGCGCGCGGGCACGAAGCCGGCGCGGCGCATACCGCCCACCACCGCAAGGCCGGCCAGCACGCCCGCCGCGCCGTCGAAGTTGCCGCCTTGCGCCACGCTGTCCAGGTGGCTGCCGATCACCAGCCGGGGTGCGGCGCGGTCGCGGCCGGGCAGCGTCATCAGCATGTTGCCGGCGGCATCGACCGCGATCTCCAGCCCCATCGCCTCGGCCGCCGTTCGCACGATGGCGTGCGCGGCCCGCTCGCCTTCGCCATAGGCGGCGCGGGTGATGCCCACGCCGTCGAAGGTGGCGTCGTGCAGAGCGGCGAACAGCCGGGCAGCGAGGCCGATGTCGGGCGTGAGGTTGGGGCGCATCGGGCAAGCCTGCCGCGCCGCGCCCTCTTCCGCAACCAGGCTGGCGGCGGCATCATGCCGGCAATCCGATGAGGAACCGCCATGAAACCAGCCCCGGCCGCCAGACCAGCCCTGACCGTCGCCCGCCGGATGCCGCCGCTGGTGGCCGCGCGCATCGCCGCCGAGTTCGATAGCCCGCATCCCGAGGGTCTCGATATGAGCGCCGACGAGGTGATCGCGGCGCTGGAGGCGAGCGGCGCCGAGGCGCTGATGTTCAGCCCCGGCGTGAGACTGGATGCCGCATTCATCGCCCGCCTGCCGGCGCAGCTGCGCATCGCTGCCAGTTGCAGCGTCGGCTTCGACCATGTGGACGTGCCGGCGGCCCGTGCGCGCGGGCTGATCGTCACCAACACGCCGGACGTGCTGACCGACTGCACCGCCGACCTCGCCTTCTTCCTGATCCTGGCGGCCGCGCGCCGGGCCAGCGAATACGCCGCCATCATGCGCGCCGGCTGGCGGCAATCGTTCGGGCTGCACGAGATGCTCGGCGCGCGGGTGTCGGGCAAGACGCTCGGCATCCTCGGCATGGGCCGGATAGGCCAGGCGGTGGCGGCGCGCGGGCGCGGCTTCGGCATGACCATCGTCTACTGCAACCGCAGCCGGCTGCCGCCCGAACGCGAGCTGGGCGCGACCTACTTCGCCGACCTGCGCGACATGCTCGGCAGTTGCGACATCCTCAGCCTGAACGCCCCCAGCACGCCGGAGACGCAGTCGATCATGGATGCCGGCGCCTTCGCCGCCATGCGGCCGGGATCGGTGTTCGTCAACACCACGCGCGGCGGCCTGGTGGACGAGGAGGCCTTGCTGGCGGCGCTGCAATCCGGCCACCTGTTCGCCGCCGGCCTGGACGTGTTCCGCAACGAGCCGGCGTTCGACCAGCGGCTCGCCATACTGCCGAATGTGTTCCTGACCCCGCACATGGGCAGCGCCACCATCGAGACCCGCACCGAGATGGGTTTCCGCGCCCTCGACAACATCGCCGCCGTGCTGGGCGGGCGTGGGCCGATCGACCCGCTGTGGACGTGACCCGCCCGATCCTGGCGGTCAGCCGCCGCCTGCCCCCGGCGATCGAGGCGCGGGCGGCGCGCGACTACGAGGCCCGCCTCAACGCCCTCGACCAGCCGCTCGACCTGGTGGCGATCAGCCAGGGTGCGGCGGCGCTGATCTGCTGCCCGGCCGACCGGCT
Organism: Rhodospirillales bacterium; assembly: GCA_043746535.1. Taxonomy (GTDB): domain Bacteria; phylum Pseudomonadota; class Alphaproteobacteria; order Acetobacterales; family Acetobacteraceae; genus CAVRQM01. The sequence continues at coordinate 8,282 of JAYTQW010000168.1, read as the reverse complement.
GGACGCGGCCACGGTGGCGCTGCTGCCGGACAGCATCCGCGTGGTCGGCACCTTCAGCGTCGGCACCGACCACATCGACCTCGCCGCCCTGGAGGCGCGCGGCGTCGCCGTGGTGAACACGCCGGACGTGCTGAGCGTCGCCACCGCCGAACTGGCCATGCTGCTGATCCTCGCCGCCGCCCGCCGCGCCGGCGAGGGCGAGCGGCTGTTGCGCGCCGGGCGATGGACCGGCTGGGCGCCGACCCAACTGATGGGCACGCTGGTCTCCGGCCGCCGCCTCGGCATCCTCGGCATGGGCCGCATCGGGCGCGAGCTGGCGCGCATGGCGCAGGCGTTCGGGATGCAGGTGCACTACCGCAACCGCCAGCGCCTGCCGCCCGAGCAGGAGCACGGCGCGGTCTTCCACGCCAGCGACGACACGTTCCTGCCGCTGTGCGAGGTGCTGTCGCTGAACGCGCCGGGCGGGACCGGCACCCGGCACTGGCTGGACGCCGCCAGCCTCGCCCGACTGCCACGCGGCGCCATCGTCGCCAACGCCGCGCGCGGCACGCTGATCGACGACGACGCGCTGATCGCGGCACTCGTCTCGGGTCAGGTCGCGGCGGCGGGGCTGGACGTGTACGAGGGCGAGCCGCGCATCCATCCCGGCTATCTGGCGCTGGAAAACGTAGTGCTGCTGCCGCATCTGGGCAGCGCCACGACGGCGACGCGCGACGCCATGGGCCATGCGGTGCTGGACGGGGTGGACGCGGCGCTGGCGGGAAAGCGATGACATTTCGCTTGGCCCAGCTTTCGCGCCGCCCCGAACCGTCCTAGCTAAGGCGTCATGCCCTCCTCACCGACCCTGCGCCGCCCGCTCGTGCTGGCATCCGTCATGGCCGCGATGTTCATGATCGCCATCGAGGCCACCATCGTCTCCACCGCCATGCCGCAGATCGCCGGACAACTCGGCGACCTGCATCTATACTCATGGGTGTTCGCGGCCTTCCTGTTGACCCAGACCGCGACCACCGTGGTGTTCGGCAAGCTGGCCGACCTGTACGGGCGCAAGCCGGTGCTGCTGGTCGGCATCGCCGTGTTCCTGGTCGGCTCGGTGCTGTGCGGCTTCGCCTGGTCGATGGCGTCGCTGATCCTGTTCCGCCTGGTCCAGGGCATCGGCGCCGGCGCCATCCAGCCGGTCGGGATAACCGTGATCGGCGACATGTATTCGGTGCAGGAGCGCGGCAAGATCCAGGGCTACCTCGCCAGCGTCTGGGGCGTGTCCTCGGTGCTCGGCCCGCTCGCCGGCGGCCTCATCATCCAGCACATGAGCTGGGCGTGGATCTTCTGGATCAACGTGCCGGTCGGCCTTGCCGCCGCGGCCGGCTTCGTGGTGTTCCTCAACGAGAGCGTGGCCGCGACGCAGCGCCATGTCGATGTGCTCGGCGCGGCACTGTTCACCGTGGTCATCGCGGCGTTGATGGTGGCCGTCACCGAACTTGGCACATCGCACACCGGCACGGCGAGCCTGGCCGGCGCCATCTGCGTGGTCGGCGGCGTGCTGTTCGTGGCGCAGGAGCGGCGGGCGCGCGACCCGATGCTGGCGTTCGCGCTGTGGGCGCGGCGCTCCATCGCCACCGCCAACGCGGCGACGCTGCTGTCCGGCATGGCCATCATCGGGCTGACCGCGTTCCTGCCGATGTACGTGCAGGGTGTGCTGGGCCAGTCCGCCCTGGTGGCGGGCTTCGCATTGACCATGATGGTGCTGGGCTGGCCGATCGGCGCCACCATCGCCGCGCGCAACTTCTCCCGCTTCGGCCTGCGCCGCACCCTGCTGTTCGGCGCCTGCCTGCTGCCGGTGGCGGCGTCGGTGTTCCTGCTGCTGGCGCCCGGCACCTCGCCGGTGGTGGCGGGGCTGGGATCGGTGGTGATGGGGCTGGGCATGGGCTTCCTCAGCACCTCGGCCATCGTCATCATCCAGGAGGCGGTCGGCTGGGCGGAGCGCGGGGCCGCGACCGCGTCCAACATCTTCGCCCGCAACCTCGGCAGCACGCTGGGCGCCACAATACTCGGCGGCGTGCTGAACATCAGCATGTCCAACCCCGGACGCGGCGTCGCCGTCGTCGACTTCGACCAGGTCAGGCAGTTGCTCGACCATTCCGGGCAGGCGCTCGGCGACGCGGCGATGCGGGCGGCGCTCGGCCACGCGCTGCACATCACCTTCATGGCGGTGTTCCTGATCACCGTGACGACGCTGGGCCTCGCTCTGCTGGTGCCCTCGGTCGCCCTGTCGCACGGCCGGCGCGAGATGCCGGCGGAGTAGCCCCATGCTGTTCGATTTCGCCGCCCTGCCGGCGGCCGACCGCTACAAGCTGCTGACCGCGACGGTGGTGCCGCGCCCGATTGCCTGGGTGGTGTCGCGGGATGCGGAGGGCCGCGCCAACGCCGCGCCGTTCTCGTTCTTCAACGTGTTCTCGTCCGACCCGCCGGTGATCTGCCTCGGCATCGGCGGCGTCGCACCCGGCCAGAGCAAGGACACCGCCGCCAACATCCGCGCGACCGAGGGCTTCGTGGTCAACCTGGTGCCATACGAGCTGGTGGACGCGATGCATGTCACCGCCATCGACTTCCCGCCCGGCACGGACGAGCTGGACCAGGCCGGGCTGGCGACGGTCGCGAGCCGGTTCGTCGCCCCGCCACGCATCGCCGCCAGCCCGGTCGCGCTGGAGTGCACGCTGATGCAGGCCATCGACCTGGACGACCAGTCGCTGATCCTCGGCCGGGTGCTGGCGATGCACGTGCGCGACGATTGCGTGCTGGATGCGGGGCGCTGCCACATAAATACGCCAAGGCTCGACCTGGTGGGCCGGATGCACGGCGGCGGCGGCTACCTGCGGACCACCGGCGCCGGGTTCTTCGAGCGCGCCCGGCTGCGCTTGGCGGATTGGATCCGGCCCGGCTGACCACGGCCCGGCGCCGCCTTTGGCGAGGTGGCCGTCTGGGAAGTGGCCGCCTCAGAAGTGGCGTCTCAGCCCGGCGCGTCGTCGCGGAAATACGGCTCGACCGCGCCTGTCACCCGCATCGTCAGCGGCTGGCCGTGCCGGTCCACGGTCTTGCCGAGCGCCAGGCGCACCCAGCCCTCGCTGACGCAGTACTCCTCCACATTGGTCTTCTCGACGCCCTTGAAGCGGATGCCGACGCCACGGGTCAGCACGCCCTCGTCGTAGAACGGGCTTCCTGGGTTGTTCGACAGGCGATCTGGGGGCGCCGCGGCGGGCGAGGTGTCGGTCATCGGATCGGGCCTTCAGCCGGTGGGATGCAGCGTCGTGCGGGATCGGCCATGGCCTCGTCAAGCCCTGCGGCGGAACGGCGCCGGTCAGTTCGGCCGAGGCAACCCGCCCAATGCCGCGAACGGGTTGGCCGGGCCAGCTTCGGTGCCATCGTCCTCGATCAGGTCGACCGGCAACGCGGCGTCAGGCTTGTGCGGGTATGGGTCGAGTTCAATCGCCAACTGCTCGGCGGTGGCCTCGCCGAGGTCGATCTCGTTGCCGGCATAGGGGATTTCGTCATCCGCCTCCGGATCGTCGCCGGCGTCGTCTTCAAGCCCCTTGGGCACGAAACGTATGCTGAAGGCGCGACGCAGGCTGGAGTCGAACGCCTCCAGCGTGCGCACGCAGACCTGGGTGACGCGTGCCTCCAGCAGGCCCTTCGCCTCGACCGCCGGGCCGCGCCCGACGCGCGTCAGGATGTAGCGGCAGGTCAGCGCGTCGATGCGCGGCAGTTGCAGCCGCGCGGCCACGGCGGCGCATTCCGCCGGGTCGGCCGCCACCGTCATGGCCGTGCCCGCCGGCAGGACGAGATCGAGCGTCAGCGTGCGGCTGAACTCCGGCGGCGGGATGGCCTCGGTCACGCCGACACCGGCATCGCCCGCATGCCGGCGGGGTCGAGGAAGCTGCCTGCCCCCTTGGCCAGCGCGGCCACCGCGACGCCAGCCAGATGCCGGTCCTGCGCCAGCACGATAGCCGCCAGCCGCTCCGCCGCGTCCGGTGGTGGCGCACCGCCACGCCAGATGTTGCGGGCCAGCGCCGCCGCCAGGACAGCGATGTCGCCCGATTGGATCGCCATGTCGTACGCCTTGGCGCGGCCGTGGAAGGCTTCCCACATCACCTTGACCTTCTTGCCGACGCTGAGGTCGCCGACGCCCATCTCGCGCAGGTTCACGTCCATGTCGTTGAACATCGCGTCGAACACCGCCTGCGCCAGCCGCTTGCCATGCGGCGTCTCGGCCCGCAGGCGGCGGATCAGCAGGAAGGCGTGCAGCCCGACCAGGTCGAAGCGCCCGTCCAGCGTGTCGGGCACGCCGAGCACGGTGTAGAAGAACGGCGCACGGGCGGCGGCCACGGCCACGCCGTACAATTCGTAGCCGGTCCGCTCGTAGCGGGCACTGCGCAGGAATCCGAACACGCTGCGGCTGGCTCCTTGTCTGGTCAGGTGCCCCGCAATGGAGCATTTGACACATGCCAACCGGCATGACACCCCGTAGAGGTAGCGACAAAGCGGCCGGGGTCAATCGTGGCTGCCCGCTTGCCCTGGCTTTTGCGCCCGCTGCCCGAAGGATTGTCCCGCTTGCGCCCAATCAAATTGTTCCAGCCCGGCAGATTGTTCCAGCCAGGCAGACTGTTGCGGATATGCCTGCTCACCACCGCCCTGACAGCGGCCCTCGGCGGCTGCGGCGTCCCGGCGTTCATGTCGTTCCCGCCACAGGTGCGCGGCAACAACGTCGACGCCGATGCGCTGAAGCAACTGGTGCCCGGCACCTCGACCCGCGCCGATGTCACCGCCGCCATCGGCTCGCCGACCGCGCATGCCTCGTTCGACGACAACACCTGGATCTACATCGGCGAGATCACCAAGCCGGTGATCGCCGGCACCCAGGACGTGCTCCGGCAGCAGGTTTATGTGGTGAACTTCGAGCCGAGCGGCCTGCTGAGGTCGGTCGAGCACCGCACCATCAAGGACAGCCAGGCCGTCGATGTGGTGTCGCGCACCACCCCCTCGCCCGGCAGCAACGCCTCGTTCATGCAGCAATTGCTGGGCAACGTCGGCAAGTTCAGCCCAGGCGGCGGCTCGACCGGCGGCTCGACTGGCGGCAGCGGCTTCAGCGCTGGCGGCAATGGCGGCGCCGGGGCGGGCCTCTAGGCGCGCCAGAGCGTGATGAATTCCTTCACCTGAAATCGTCACCCTCTACCCCAGGTGGCTCCAGCCGTCGCTGAGGAACCGCATCGGCTCGCCGGCGGCGTCGGTGACGATCACCTGACCCGCCGCCTCGGTGCAGACGCCGATGCGTGTGACCGCCAGATCGGCCGCCGCGGCCGCCGACAGCAGCGCCGCGCGACGCTCCGGTGGCACCGTGAACAGCAGTTCGTAGTCGTCGCCGCCGGTGAGGCACAGCGCCAGCCGCTCCGGCCCGGCCGCGCGCGCCGCCGCCGACAGCGGCACCGCCGCCGCCGGCAGAAGCGCCCCGACGCCGGACGCACGGCAGATGTGACCCAGATCCTGCACCAGCCCGTCCGACACATCCATGGTGGCCGAGGCGATGCCGAACAGGCGCATCCCCAGCGCCAGCCGGGGGCGTGGCAGCCGGTAGCGGCCGGCGAGGAAGCCGGTCGGGTCGGCCAGCGCGCCTTGCGCCGCCAGCAACCCCAGCGCGCCGTCGCCGATGCTGCCGCTGACCCAGATCTCGTCGCCAGCCCTGGCTCCGGCGCGGCTCAACGCCTGGCCGGGCGCCACCGCGCCGACGATGGTCAGCGACAGGCTGACCGGCCCGGGGGTGGAGGTGGTGTCGCCGCCCAGCAGCGCCACGCCGAACTCGGCCTGGTCCGCCGCCAGGCCGGACGCGAACGCCGCGAACCACGCCTCCGGGGTGGCGCGCGGCACCGACACGGTCAGCAGGTAGGCGAACGGCTCCGCCCCCATCGCCGCCATGTCGGACAGGTTGACCCGCAACAGCTTGCGCGCGACCAGATCGGGAGGGTCGTGGGTCAGGAAATGCACGCCCGCCACCAGCGCGTCGGCGGACAGCACCAGCTCACGGCCGGCCGGCGGCGTCAGCAACGCCGCGTCGTCGCCCAGGCCGAGGCCGCCCGCCGCCGCCAGCGGCCGGAAATGCCGGGCGATGCGGTCGAACTCGACCGGCAGGCTCATCGCGCCAGGCTCATCGCGGCGGACCCAAGCGCGGCAGGCTCACGGGCCGCCCGTGAAATCCCGTGGCCGCAACCGCCGCGCCACGGTGTCGAGCACGCCGTTGGCCATGCGCGGCTCTTCGCCGGAGAAGAAGGCGTGCGACACGTCGAGGTATTCGTTGATGACCACCCGCGACGGCGGCCCATCCGGCATCGACAACTCGGCGGCGCCGGCGCGCATCACCGCGCGCAGCACCGGGTCCAGCCGCGCCAGCGGCCAGTCGGCACTCAGCGCCTCGCTCAGCAGGCCGTCGATCATCTCCTGCCTCTCGGTGGCGGTGCGCACGATGCGGGAGAACAGCGGCACATGGGCGTCGGGCGTGCGCCCGTCCTCGAACCCGCCCGAGCCGGGCAGCTCGCCGAGCCGGTGGCGGATGAACTCGTCGATCACCGTCTCCGCGCTGGCCGGTCCCTGCTCGCTCTGGAACAGCGCCTGCACGGCGGCGACGCGGGCCGAGGTGCGCGGGCGTGGCTTGGCGTCGGCCATCAGCTTCGCGCCAGCCAGCGGGCGGCGCGGATCTGCAACAGCGCGGCGGCGGCGGCCTCGGCGCCCTTGTTGGGACCGCTGGCCCCGGCGCGGTCGAGCGCCTGTTGCAGCGAATGCACCGTGAGCAGCCCGTTGCCGAGGCACAGCGCGTGCGCCAGCGCCACCTGCGTCAGCCCCGCCATCGCCTCCCGGCACACGTAGTCGTAGTGGTCGGTGTCGCCCTTCACCACGCAGCCGAGTGCCACGAAGCCGTCGAAGCGGCGCTCGCCGCCGACCGCGAGCCGCACCGTCGCCGCCAGTTCCAAAGCACCTGCCACGTCCAGCACGTCGAACGTGGCCCCGGCCTCGTCCAGGATACGGATGGCGCCGTCGCGCAGGCCGTCCACCACCTCGGTATAGTAGGGCGCACGCACGACCAGCAGGTGCGGCGCCGCGCCGGGTACGCTCGGCGCCGTGGCCGGGCGGGCATCGACCGTGCTCATGCCGCTGTCCCGCCCACTGATCCGGCCGCTGGCCCGATATGGCGCTGCTCGCTGACCGTGAGGCCATAGCCCTCGAGGCCGACGATGATGCGGTGGGTGTTGGACAGCAGCGCCATCTCGCGCACGCCCAGGTCCAGCAGGATCTGGGCGCCGATGCCGTAGTCGCGCAGCTCGGTGGTGCGCGGGGCGGCGCCGTCGAGTACGGCCACCCGCTCCGACAGCTTGGTCGGGCGCATCTCGCGCAGCAGCACGACCACGCCGCGCCCGGCCTCGGCGATCATGGTCATCGCCTCGTGCAGCGTCTGGCTGCCGTGGCCGTCCACCACGTCGTGCAGCACGTCGACCGCCTGCATCCGCACCGGCACCGGGCCGGGCGCGGCCACGTCGCCCTTCACCATCACCAGATGCTCGGCGTATTCGACCGTGTTGCAGTACACCATCAGCGCCCAGTCGCCGCCGATGGCGTGGCGGATGGTGCCCTCGCTGATGCGCTTGACCAGCTTCTCGGTGCGCCGGCGATAGGCGATCAGGTCTGCGATGGTGCCGAGCTTCAGGTTGTGGTGCTGCGCGAAGGCCACCAGGTCCGGCAGCCGCGCCATGGAGCCGTCCTCGTTCAGGATCTCGCAGATCACCCCGGCGGGCGTGAGGTCGGCCATGCGGGCGATGTCGACCGCCGCCTCGGTGTGCCCGGCGCGGATCAGGGTGCCGCCCTCGCGGGCCAGCAACGGGAACACATGGCCGGGCGTCACGATCTGGTCGCGCCCGGTGGCGGGGTTGATCGCCACCGCGATGGTGTGGGCGCGGTCATGCGCGGAGATGCCGGTGGAGACGCCGCTCTTGGCCTCGATCGAGACGGTGAACGCGGTCTGGTGGCGGGTGCCGTTGGACTGGCTCATCAGCGGCAGGCCGAGATGCTCGATCCGCTCGCGCGTCATCGCCAGGCAGACCAGGCCGCGCGCGTGGCGGACCATGAAGTTGACCGCGTCCGGGGTCGCGAACTGCGCCGGGATCACCAGGTCGCCCTCGTTCTCGCGGTCCTCGTCGTCGACCAGGATGAACATGCGGCCGTTGCGCGCCTCCTCGACCAGATCC
>JAYTQW010000167.1:0-3688 GCA_043746535.1 Rhodospirillales bacterium | reverse complement strand
TTCTCCGTCCTGCGCAGCCCGCAACGCGGCGACATGTACATCCAGGTCGCCATCGAGACGCCGCAGCACCTGACCCGCCGCCAGCGCGAGCTGCTGGAGGAGTTCGACGCCGACGTGACCAGCCATGCCAAGGGCAGTCCCGAGAGTGCGGGCTTCTTTGCCAAGATGCGCGAGTTCTTCGATGGGTCGGCGCGCGGCTAAAGCGGCAACTGCTGCGCCTCCGATTCGTTTAGGTCCGCAGCAAACCCCGTTGGGAGAAGACGCCATGGAAATCGTGCATGACATTCCCGCCGATCCCACCCACCGCCTGATCGCCGGGACCAGGGTGGCCGGCACCGCCGTCTATAACCTCGCCGGCGACAAGCTGGGCACCATCGAGGACGTGATGATCGACAAGGCCAGCGGGCGCGTGGCCTATGCGGTGCTGAACTTCGGCAGCTTCCTCGGCATTGGCGGCCAGCACCATCCGATGCCCTGGCAGACGCTCAGCTACGACACCGCGATGGGCGGCTACGTGGTCAACCTCGACCGCGCCGTGCTCGAAGGCGCCCCGGTGGTGGCCGAGGGCGGCACGGATGGCTGGAACGACCCCGGCTTCGACGAGCAGGTGCACAGCTACTACAAGGCATCGCCGTACTGGGGCATCATGCCCTGACCCCGCTGGACGCGGCCGTGTGCCGCGTCCAATCTGGGTGGATGGACAAGGGCATCGGAATCGCCGGCGTGGCTGGCCGCATGGGCCGGCTGCTGCTGGAGGAGGCGCGCGCCGCCGGGCTGACGGTCTCGGGCGGGCTGGACCGGACGCCGGTCGCCGATGTGGCCATGTTCGCCGATATGGCCGCGCTCGCCGATGCCAGCGACGTGGTGATCGACTTCACCCATGCCAGCACCGCCACCGCCCACGCGAACGCCCTGGCGGCGCGCAAGGCCGCCTGGGTGATCGGCGCCTCCGGCCTCACCGCAGCCGACGAGGCCGCACTGGCGCAGGCCGCGCGCCATGTGCCGGTGGTGTACGCCGCCAATTTCTCGCCCGGCGTGACCCTGGTGCTGGCGCTGGCCGAACGCATGGCCGCGGCGCTGCCGTCCGCCAACTACGACGCGGAGATCGTCGAGATGCACCACCGCCAGAAGGTGGACGCCCCTTCCGGCACCGCCATCGCGATTGGCCGGGCGGTGGCGCGCGGCCGTGGCGTGACCCTGGAGGACATGCGCGAGAGCGGGCGCGATGGGCAGGTCGGCGCGCGGCGGCCGGGCGCGATCGGCTTCGCCGCCCTGCGCGGCGGCCAGGTGGTCGGCGAGCACACGCTGATCTTCGCCGCCGACCATGAGCAGGTGAGCCTGACGCATCGCGCCTTCGACCGCCGCAGCTTCGCTGCCGGCGCGGTTCGGGCGGCGATCTGGGCATGCGGGCGGGCGCCGGGGCTGTATTCGATGGCCGACGTGATCGGGTTGGCGTAACGGTCGGGCGATCCGGCCGCAGGCTTGACCCCCGGCTTGAACCCCCTTGGCTTGACCCCCTGGCTTGACCCCTCCTGGCCTTTCGGCCACACAGCCGCGCGACGCCCATCATCGTGTCGTGTGATGGGCCGATCCACGTCAGCGGAACGGGACATCATGCGCGAGACCGGCGAATTCCTGTTCACTTCGGAATCTGTATCCGACGGCCACCCGGACAAGGTGGCGGACCGCATCAGCGACACCGTGGTGGATGCCTTCCTGGCCGCCGACCCATATGCGCGCGTCGCCTGCGAGACGCTGGTCACCACCAACCGCATCGTCCTGGCCGGCGAGACGCGCGGGCCGGACACGGTGACGCATGAGCACCTGGCGCATCTGGCCCGGATGGCGGTGCTCGACATCGGCTATGACCAGGCCGGCTTCAGTTGGAAGAACGCCTCGGTCGACGTCTATCTGCACGCGCAGTCGGCCGATATCGCGGTCGGCGTCGATGCCGCCGGCAACAAGGACGAGGGCGCCGGCGACCAGGGCATCATGTTCGGCTACGCCTCGACGGAAACGCCGAACCTGATGCCGGCGCCGATCTTCTACGCCCACCTCATCCTGCGCCGGATCAGCGAGCTGCGCCGCAACAACGACATCTCCGTGCGGGGCATGTTGCCGGATGCCAAGAGCCAAGTGACGTTGCGCTACGTCGACGGCCGCCCGGTCGGCGCCACCAGCATCGTCGTCTCCCACCAGCACGCCGCCGACGTGTCGCAGAAGCGCATCAAGGAGATGCTGCTGCCGCTGATCGAGACCAGCCTGCCGCCCGGCTGGATGCCGTCCAGCGACGAGATCTACATCAACCCGACCGGCAACTTCGTCATCGGCGGCCCGGACGGCGATTGCGGCCTGACCGGACGCAAGATCATCGTCGACACCTATGGCGGCGCCGCCCCGCATGGCGGCGGCGCGTTCAGCGGCAAGGACCCGACCAAGGTCGACCGCAGCGCCGCCTATGCCTGCCGCTACCTCGCCAAGAACATCGTCGCCGCCGGGCTGGCCGAGCGCTGCACGTTGCAGATCAGCTACGCCATCGGCGTGTCGCACCCGCTGTCGGTGTACGTCGACCTGCACGGCAACCCGTTCGGCATCGACCAGGAGAAGCTGGAGCGGCTGCTGCGCGAACTGATGAACCTGTCGCCGCGCGGCATCCGCGAGCACCTGCACCTGAACCGCCCGATCTATGCGGTGACCTCCGCGTACGGCCATTTCGGCCGCGACCCGGACGAGACGCACAACACCTTCACCTGGGAAAAGACCGATCTGGTGCCCTCGCTGAAGGGCGCGTTCGGCCTCTGAACGGCGCGCTGAAGCCGCCGCCCGACCGCCTGTACGGCCGCGCCAGCGGCCACGCGCTGCGTCCGCGCCAGACCCTGCTGCTGGAGCGGACGCTGCCACGGCTGCTGGTGGACGCGGCCGAGCCATGGGCGCGCTTCCCCGGCCGCGAGCGGTGGCTGGAGATCGGCTTCGGCGGCGGCGAGCACGCCTGCGCGGTGGCCGAGGCGCATCCCGAGGCCGCGCTGGTGGCGTGCGAGGTGTTCGAGAACGCCATCTGCTCGATGCTGTCGCGGCTGGTGCCGGACGAGGGACGCGAGGCGGACGGGCCGCTGCCGGACAACCTCGGCCTCTACACCCAGGACGCCCGCCCGTTGCTGCGCGCCGTCCCCGACGCGACGCTCGACCGGCTGTTCCTGATGTTCCCCGACCCGTGGCCGAAGTCGCGCCACGCCAAGCGCCGCTTCGTGCATCCGGTGATGGTGGCGGAGGTGGCGCGGGCGCTACGCCCGGGCGGCGTGTGGCGCATCGCCAGCGACGATCCGACCTACCAGGCCTGGACCGCCACGGTGCTGGCCGGGCAGGACGTGTTCGACGTGCCCCCGCCGGCCAACACGCGCGCCCATGACTGGCCGCCGACACGCTATGAGGCGAAGGCGATCCGGGCCGGGCGGGCACCGCTGTACTGGACGCTGACCCGGCGCTGATGCGTCAGCGCCGTGCCGGTAGTGCCTCAGTTTGAACGTCGGCTTTCGACTCAAAGCAGCCCCTCGTTGTCTGGTCATCCACGGTCCGCTCACCTACCTTCCCTTGCATGTCCCGCTCCCCTGCTGCCGATCTGGCCCCGCTCATCAAGCTCCTGCAAGCGGGCGTATCTCCCGACCGCGCTGCCACCGAACTCTTTCGCGTC
>JAYTQW010000166.1:0-5359 GCA_043746535.1 Rhodospirillales bacterium | reverse complement strand
GTGTTCAGCCATTTCTGGTCGCGCCCGATCAGGCTGGCGAGGTCCTTGGTCATGGCCCCGCTCTCCACCGTCTCGATGCAGACGCGCTCCAGCGTCTCGGCAAAGCGCGTCACCTCCGGCGTGTCGTCGAACTGGCCGCGATAGATCAGGCCGCGCGTCCAGGCGAAGATCGAGGCGATCGGGTTGGTGCTGGTCTCGCGCCCCTTCTGGTGCTCGCGGTAGTGGCGGGTCACGGTGCCATGCGCCGCCTCGCTTTCCACGGTCTTGCCATCGGGACTCATCAGCACGCTGGTCATCAGGCCGAGGCTGCCGAAGCCCTGCGCCACGATGTCGCTCTCCACGTCGCCGTCATAGTTCTTGCAGGCCCACAGGTAGCCGCCCTCCCACTTCAGCGCGCTGGCCACCATGTCGTCGATCAGGCGGTGCTCGTAGGTGATCTTCGCCTCGGCGAAGCGGGTCGCGAACTCGGCGTCGAAGATCTCCTGGAACACGTCCTTGAACATGCCGTCATAGGCCTTGAGGATGGTGTTCTTGGTCGAGAGATAGACCGGGTAGCGTCGCACCAGGCCGTAGTTCAGCGATGCGCGGGCGAAACCCTCGATGCTGGCGCGGGTGTTGTGCATGCCCAGGGCCACGCCCGGACCCTTGAAGTCGTGCACGTCCATGATCTGTGGCGGCCCCCCATCGGCGGGCTGGTACTGCAGCGTGACCAGGCCGGGGCCGGGGATCCTGGTCTCGGTGGCGCGGTAGATGTCGCCGTAGGCGTGACGGCCGATGACGATCGGCTGGGTCCAGTGCGGCACCAGGCGCGGCACGTTGCGGCAGATGATCGGCTCGCGGAAGATGGTGCCGTCGAGGATGTTGCGGATGGTGCCGTTCGGGCTGCGCCACATCTTCTTGAGTCCGAACTCGCTTACCCGAGCCTCGTCCGGGGTGATGGTCGCGCACTTCACGCCAACGCCGTACCGCTTGATCGCCAGCGCCGAATCCACCGTCACCTGGTCGTCGGTGCGGTCGCGGTACTCGATGCCGAGATCGTAGTATTTCAGGTCGATGTCGAGATACGGCAGGATCAGCTTCTCTTTGATGAAGCCCCAGATGATGCGGGTCATCTCGTCGCCGTCGAGTTCCACGACGGGCGTCTTCACCTTGATCTTTGTCATGCCGGGCCTTTGAGACAGGGTTGCGTGAGCGGTTGCGCGGCCCGGTACACACCAGAAGCGGCCTCCGGGCAAGTCCGCCGCGACAGGCGGTTCCGCCCGGCCTGTAAACTGTTGTTGCCCGGTCGGTATCGTTTCTGTAACATTTCCTGGCGTGAAGGAGTTCCCGGTGCTCAGGACCAGCGCCCTATCCGGCCCGGCGGCTGTCGACATGATAAGCCTTGGCAGCCATCTCGGCGCGCGGCCGGATCTGCGTGGCCGGGTGCTGAAGCCGCTGATTGCCGTTGCCGCCTTGACCCTGATCGCGCTGGTCTGGGGCTTCACGGCGGTGTCGGTCGGCGGCGCCGAACGCGAGGCGCAGATGAACGCCGAAAGCCACGTCGCCAATCTGGCGCTCTCGGTCGAGTGGCAGTTCCACGAGCAACTGCAATCCATCGACCAGATGATGCTGTTCCTGTCCGCCGAGTGGAAGGCCGACCCGGCCCATCCCGATCCGGCGTCATGGCGGCGACACGCCAACGTGTTGGGCATGGTCTCGCCGCAGGTCAGCATGCTCGACCGCGCCGGCCTGGTCTCGGCCTCGACCCAGCCCGGCCTGGTGGGCGCCGACCTGTCCAGCCGCGCCTATTTCCAGGCGCAGAAAGCCTCGCCGGGGATGGGCCTGTTCGTCGCGCCAGCAGCGGCCCAGGCGAACACGACAGGGCGTTGGGAGGTGAGCCTGTCGCGCCGCCTGGAGTACGAGGACGGCGGTTTTGCCGGCGCACTGGTGGTCACCTACGACCCGTGGACGGGGCCGAGCCTGTTGGAGCAGGTCGACCTTGGCCCGCGCGGCCTGATCGCGCTGGTCGCGGCCGATGGCGCCATGCGTGCGCTGGTGTCGCCGCAACCGATGCGACCGGATCAGGATATCGGGGCCTCCGCCATGTTCCGTGCGGCGGTCCTGCACCCGCAAGGCGCCTGGACCGGCCCCTCCGCCCCCGATGGGGTCACGCGCGTGCATGCGTTCCGCCGCCTGCGCGGCCAGGAGCTGACCATCGTCATCGGCCTGGAGCGGAAGGCGGCGTTGCGCGATGCCGCCATCCTGTCGTCGACGGCCCGCCTGTTCGCCTGGGGCATCTCGCTCGGGGTCGGCCTGATGGCGCTGCTGCTGCTGCACGAGGTCCGTGCCGCGCGCCGACGGGAGCAGCGGCTGGCGTGGGACGGCGCGGCGCTGGAAGCGGCCTATGCCGAGGCGGAGGGCGCGCAGGCCAGCGCCGAGGCCAAGACCGCGCAGTTGGAGGGGACGCTGGCCGGCATGTCGGACGGCGTCATGCTGCTCGACCCGCAGTTGCGGGTGATGCGGTGGAACGACCGCTTCCCAGCCTACACCGGCGTGCCGCTCGACATATTGCGGGTCGGCGTGCCGATGGAGGATGTGCTGCGCGCGCAGGCCCGCGCCGGCGAGTTCGGCCACGTCGACGTGGAAAAGGAGGTGCGCCGGCGCATGCGCCGGCTGCGTGATTTCAGCGGCGTGGGCACGCAGGAGCGCACCCGTCCGAGCGGCGCCAGCCTGGAACTGCGGCGCAGCGCGTTGCCGGGGGGCGGCTTCGTCACCTTGTACACCGACATCACCGCCCGCAAGCAGGCCGAGGAGGCGCAGGCGGAGGCACGCCGCATCGCCGATGACGCCAGCGCGCAGCAGGCCCATTTCGTCGCCACCGTCAGCCACGAGATCCGCACCCCGCTGAATGCCGTGGTCAACAGCCTGGCGCTGCTGGACCAGTCCGGTCTGTCGCCGCCGCAGCATCGGCTGGCCCGCACCGCGCGGCAGGCCGGCGACGCGCTGCTCGACCTGGTCAACGATATCCTGGAAATGTCCAGGATGGAGGCGGGCCAACTGCAACTGCGGCCGGGCCCGTTCGAGTTGCGGGCGCTGCTGGACGGCGTCGCCGACATGTTCCGCAACCAGGCGGCGGCGCGCCACGCGCGGATCGTGGTCGAGGTGGCGCCGGCAACCCCCGACAGCCTGCGCGCCGACAGCAGCCGGGTGCGTCAGGTGCTGATGAACCTGGTGAGCAACGCCGCCAAGTTCGCGGTGCCCGGCGCCATCACCCTGCATGCCTCCAGCGCCACGCAGGGCGAGGGGCGGGGCGACGGCCCGACGCTGCTGCTGGCGGTGCGCGACGCCGGCCCGCGCATCACCGAGCGCGAGGCGGCGCAGTTGTTCCAGCCGTTTTCCCGCCTCGGCCATGCCCATGACACCGGCACGCCCGGCACCGGCCTGGGCCTCGCCATCTGCGAGCGCTTGGTGCGGCTGATGGGCGGGCGGATCGGCCTGCGGCCCTCGCCCGAGGGCGGCAACGAGTTCTGGCTGACCCTGCCGCTGGAACTGGCGCCCGCGCGCCTCGATCTCTCGCCGCATCCGGTGCGACGGCAGCGGCGGTCGCTGCTGCTGCTGGTCGAGGACATCCCGGCCAACCACCTGGTCGTCGCCATCATGCTGCGGCGGGAGGGACATCGGGTCGATGTGGCGGAGAGCGGGCCGGAGGCGATCCGCATGGTGCAGGCGACGCCCTACGACCTGGTGTTCATGGACCTGAACATGCCGGGCATGAGCGGCTACGACGCCGCCGGACACATCCGCGCGCTGCCAGGGCCGGAGGCGCGCGTGCCGATCGTGGCGTTGACCGCCACCACCGCGCCCGAGGACCGTGCCCGTTGCCTCGACGCCGGCATGAACGACCTGATCGGCAAGCCGGTGCGGGCGGCGGAGCTGATCGCGTTCGTCAACCGCGTGACCTGGCAGCCGGGCCTGGCCGGTGTGGGCTTGGCCGGTGTGGGCCTGGCCAGTGTGGGCTTGGCCAGTATGGGCCTGGCCAGTGTGGGCGCGGATGGCCCCAGCCTCGACCTCGCCCGCCTCGCCGACCTGCGGGCCGGGCTGCCGCCCTCCACCCTGCCGGCGCTGGTCGAGCAATGCCTGGCCGAGATCGGCGAACGCCTGCCGTCCCTGCATGCGGCGCTGGCGCTGGGCGAGCCGTCCGCGACCGAGGCCCGCGCGCACGCCCTGGCGGGCATGGCGGGCACCTATGGCCTGGCCGGGCTGGAGCGGCGGATGCGCAACGTCATGGCGGCGGCGCGGCGTGACGATGCCGCCGGCGCGGCGCTGGCGGCGCGGGACTTGGAATTGGAGCTGGCGCGTGCGAGTGAGGCGATCAGGGCCGAATTGCGCCTCATCGCCGCCTAGAGCATGATCCGCGCCGATAGGCGCACGGAAAATGCTCCAGGTCTTTGTTTTAGCGAGCGTCTTCATCCGACGGGTGATCCCGTTCGGTCGGATGATGCTCCAGCAACGCTCTTGCGCGAGTGTCCCGCCCCATGAAGGTCTATCTGGCTGGCCCCGACGTTTTCCTGCCCGACCCGCTGGCCCGTGGCCAGGCGCTGAAGGCGATCTGTGCCGCACAGGGGTTGGAGGGCGTATTCCCGCTCGACCCGCTGGGCGTGGCGGAACCCGCCGCCTGGTCGGCGCTCCCGTCATGGCAACGGATTTCGCTGCGCAACGAGGCGCATATCCGGGGCTGCGATCTGCTGATCGCCAACCTCACGCCATTCCGTAGCCCCAGCGCCGACGCCGGCACGGTGTTCGAGCTGGGCTTCATGCGGGCACTGGGCCGTCCGGTGTTCGGCTGGTCCAACGTCGCCACCCCATTCACCGAACGCACCCGCCAGTTCCTCGGCAATCAGGCGGCGGTGGCGACCGACGGCACCTGGCACGACGCCGCCGGCATGGCGCTGGAGAGCTTCGGGTGCGGCGACAACCTGATGATCGATGGAGCCATCCATGCCTCGGGAGGCGACCTCATCGCCCACGATGTCACAGCGGCGCGGCTGTGGTCCGACCTTGCCGCCTTTGCGCAATGCGTCGAACGCGCGGCGCGCAGGCTGGGCGGGGCGGACGCCTGATACTAACCCGCTGTGACAGCGACTCTTCAAGAAGGCCAGGCAAGCGGTTCTTTTTTGCAAAAAAGAACCAAAAAACTCTGACTGGTTAGTTGTACGTGCGCCGCGTTCGTGCGGCGGTGCTGTATGTTCTGATAACGTAACGTTATGGGCGTGCCTAGGCCCGCTCACGCCAGGGCCGCGCCGAAGGCGGGCGCGCGGGGTCGGGCGCGGCGCCTGGGCGGTGGCCGCGAGGGCTCTGGTGGTTCCGGCGCCGGCGGCGC
>JAYTQW010000165.1:0-10148 GCA_043746535.1 Rhodospirillales bacterium | reverse complement strand
GGCGCACCCGCCCATCGGGGGCGCCGCGCGTGTTTCCATCCATTCAGGCGTGTTCCGGGATCAGTGGCTGTTCCGGTTCGCCTGCGACTGCTTCGGAGGGTAGGCCGCCTGCGCCTCCGACGCGATGCGCTGGCGGGCGCGGTGCCAATACTCTTCCGCGCGCCCTTCCGGCCTGCCCTCGTATTCCCACAGCAGGTAGGCCCGCATCCTTATGTTCGCCTCGATCTCGTCGCCTTCGGTGTCGGACATGGATAAATTCCGGTTGCCGGTTGATTTCAGCTCGCCATCAGGTCGAGGAAGTCGTTCTGCACGCGGTCGTAGTTCGCCGCGTACCAGTCGGAGTTGACCGGGATCTGGCGGACGTAGTTCGGCTGGTAGCCGCAGTCGATTCTCTTCAGGTCGTCGGTCAGCAGCGCGCCGGCGGCCGGGTTGGCGGGGCCGTTGCCGAGCAGCTTCAGCAACTCGATCTGCCGATGCGGGTCCTGCATCGAGGCGAGCAGGTCGAACACGGCGGGTCCGGCCGGGTTGCCGACCAGCACCGGCAGCACGCCGGGGGCGACGATGCCATTGTCCCAGGTCCAGGTCAGCTTGCCGTGGCTTTCACGGTCGAGCACCGAGGCGCGGGTCGACCACAGGCAGCCCATCGTCACCTCGCCGTCGCGGAACAGTTGCTGGCTGGCCGCCCCGCCGCCCCACAGCACGAACTGGTCCCGGTGTTCCTTGATGAGGCTGAAGGCGCGCTTCACGTCGAGCGGGTAGAGCTGCGCCGGATCAACGCCGCCGCCGATCAGCACGGATTCGAGCGTGCCGATCATCCATTTGTAGAGCGCGCGCTTGCCCGGAAAATCCTTGAAGTTGAGCATGTCCTTGAAGCCGTTCGGAACCCGCCCGCCGGTCTTCTCGGTGTTGTAGCCGCACACCGTCGAATACAGGTACGAGGCGCAGCCGTAGTCGGTGACGAACTCGGGCCGCACCTTCGACTTGCTGACCTTGGTGTAGTCGTATTTCTGGATCAGGTTCTGCTTGGCCAGGATCGGCAGGTAGTACATGTCGCCGTCGGTCATGTCCCAGGTGACGTGCCCGCTTTCGACCTGCGCCTTGATGGCACCCGGCGTCGGCTCGCCGCCGATGATGGTGACGGCGATGCCGGTGTCGGCGGTGAACGGCTTGCCCCAGGCGTTGCTCCAGGCCGACACCGCGTCGCCGCCGAAGTTGACCGCCACGATTTCCTTGGTGGCGGCGCGGGCGGTGGTCGAGCCGAGCACGGCGGGCGCCAAGCCGAGAGCCGCCAGCGCCAGCATGAAGCCGCGACGGTCGAGCATCCCCGCCTCGAAGCGTTCGAGGGCCAGTTCGGCGAGGTCGGCGGTGAAGCGTTGGGCGGTCATTGGAGTCTCCCTGCGTTGATGTCCGGCGCGTTGGCCGTTGGCAAAGGCACGGCGTCGTCCAGCAGCACGGTGGCGTCGGGCGGCCAGCCCAGCCATACCGTGCCGCCGATGGCGAGGTTGGCCGCGAGCGGCCAGGCGAAGGCGGTGACCCGCATCGCCCCGGTCGCCTCGCAGCGGACCACCGCCTGCACGGTGGCGCCGAGATAGGCGACCGCTTCGACAACTCCCGCCACGGCGTTGATGCCAGCTTCGGGCGCGGTCGCGGTCATCGAAATCTTCTCCGGCCGCAGCGCCAGCAGCGCGCGGGTGCGTCCGGACGGCAGCCGGCCGTGGTGGCGCAGGGTGAGGCCGCCCAGTGCCAGGGTGGCGATGTCGCCGTCGCTGCCCAGGATCGTTGCATCGAGGCAGTTGCTGGTGCCCAGGAACTCGGCGGCGAAGCGGGTGCGCGGCGCCTCGTACAGCGCCGTGGGCGTCGCCACCTGTTCCAGGCGGCCGTGGTTGACGATGGCGATGCGGTCCGACATCGACAGCGCCTCGTCCTGGTCGTGCGTCACATAGACGAAGGTGACGCCCAGGTCGGCGTGCATCGCCTTCAGCTCGAACTGCACCTCGGCGCGCAACTGGCGGTCCAACGCCCCCAGCGGCTCGTCCAGCAACAGCACGTCGGGCGCGAACACCAGCGCGCGGGCGATCGCCACCCGCTGCTGCTGGCCGCCGGAAAGCTGGCGCGGCAGCCGCTCGGCGAAGTCCTGCAACCGCACCTGCGCCAGGCCGTCGCGCACGCGCCGGGCGATATCCGGCTTGCGCACGCCGCGCACGCGCAGCGAGTAGGCCACGTTCTCGGCCACCGTCATGTGCGGGAACAGCGCGTAGCCCTGGAACACCACGCCGAAATTGCGCCGCTCCGGCGGCAACGCGGTGATGCGGCGGTCGTCCACGAAGATGTCGCCCGCAGTGGGCGGCACGAAGCCGGCGATCATCATCAGCAGCGTGGTCTTGCCCGAGCCGGACGGGCCGAGCAGCGTCAGGAACTCGCCGCGCGGCACATCCAGCGAGACGTCGTCGACCGCGCGCAGCCCGCCATACGCCTTGGTGACATGCACCAGGCTGAGGCTGTGGGCGGCTGTCGCTGCGGCGGGCACTGACATGGGACGTGCGCTCAAACGGCCTCCGGCGCTCTGGTTCGACGACTCGATTGCAAGGTGATTGCAAGAACCACACCATGCGCCGCAATCGCGCCACATTGACAGGGGGGCGATTGCGGGCCGATTACCCCGGCGCATTGCGCTAGGATGACTGCCGTATGCCGATCGCGTTCATCTTTCCGGGCCAGGGCAGCCAGGCCGTGGGCATGGGCCGGGATCTCGCCGCCGCGTTCGCGCCGGCGCGCGAGGTGTTCGAGGAGGTCGACGAGACCCTGAAGCACCGCCTGTCGAAGCTGATGTTCGAGGGGCCGCCGGAGACGCTGACGCTGACCGAGCACACCCAGCCGGCGCTGATGGCGCACTCGCTGGCGGTGCTGCGGGTGCTGGAACACGAGGGCGGGCTGCGCCTCGCCGACCGCGCGGCGCTGGTGGCCGGCCACTCGCTGGGCGAGTACTCGGCGCTCGCCGCCGCCGGCGCGTTCAGCGTGGCGCAGGCGGCGCGGCTGTTGCAGGTACGCGGGCAAGCGATGCAGGCGGCGGTGGCGCCCGGCACCGGCGCCATGGCGGCGCTGCTCGGCCTGGAGCTGGCGCTCGCCACCGAAATCTGCGCGGCGGCGGCGGACGGCCCCGACGGGCTGGAGGTGGTGCAGCCGGCCAACGACAACGGCGGCGGGCAGGTGGTGATCTCCGGCCACAAGGGCGCGGTCGAGCGCGCCATCGAGATATCCAAGGCGCGCGGCGTCAAGCGGGCCATGCTGCTGCCGGTCTCGGCCCCGTTCCACTGTTCGCTGATGGAGCCGGCGGCGGAGGCGATGGCGCGCGCGTTCGAGGAGACGCCGCCGCGCGCGCCGCTGCTGCCGGTGGTCGCCAACGTGACCGCGCGCAAGGCGACCGATCCCGGCGAGATCGCCCGCCTGCTGGTCGAACAGGTCACCGCCACGGTGCGCTGGCGCGAGTCGGTGCTGGAGATGCTGGCCATCGGCATCGACCGCTTCGTCGAGATCGGCGCCGGCAAGGTCTTGGCCGGGCTGGTGCGCCGCATCGCCCCGGACGCGCAGGTGACCTCGGTCGGCTCGCCAGCCGATATCGAGTTGTTCCTGAAGACGGTCTGAGGGCCAGCATGTTCCGCATCGACGGCAGGGTGGCGCTGGTCACGGGCGCATCGGGCGGCATCGGCGGCGCCATAGCGCGCGCCTTGCACGCGCAGGGTGCGACGGTGGTGCTGTCCGGCACGCGGCGTGACGCATTGGACGCACTCGGCCTCGAACTGGGCGAGCGCGTGCATGTCTGCCCTGCGGACCTGCGCGACGCCGCCGCCGCCGATACGCTCATTGCCGCCGCCGAGGCGGCCGCCGGGCCGCTGCACATCCTGGTCAACAACGCCGGCCTGACCCGCGACGGGCTGGCGATGCGCATGAAGGACGAGGACTGGGCCAGTGTGATGGAGGTCGATCTGGCGGCCCCGTTCCGCCTGACGCGCGCCGCCTTGCGCGGCATGGTGCGGCGCCGGGCGGGACGGATCATTGCCATCGGCTCCGTGGTCGGCGCCACGGGCAATCCGGGCCAGGCCAACTACGCCGCCGCCAAGGCCGGTCTGGCCGGCATGACCAAGTCGCTGGCGCAGGAGGTCGGCAGCCGCGGCATCACCGTGAACCTGGTCGCACCCGGCTTCATCGACACCGCGATGACCGAGAAGCTGCCGGAGGCGGTGCGCGCCCGGCTGCTCGCGGCCATCCCGCTGGGACGTCTCGGCCAGCCCGCCGATGTGGCTGCCGCCGTCGTTTATCTGGCCAGCGACGCCGCCGCCTGGGTCACTGGCGCCACACTGCACGTCAATGGCGGCATGGCGATGCTTTAGGATCGATACCCGGTTGGCCTCTGTCACATTATTATGCTATCCGCGCCCAGTCACGATCGGGAACCTGCGCGGCCCCAATCCGACATGCGAACACCCGTACACCGCAGGCAGGAGTTGCAGTTCCGATGAGTGAAATCGCCGACAAGGTGAAGAAGATCGTGGTCGAGCACCTCGGCGTCGAGGAAAGCAAGGTGACGCCGGAGGCCTCGTTCATCGACGACCTGGGCGCCGACAGCCTTGATACGGTCGAACTGGTGATGGCGTTCGAGGAAGCCTTCGGCGTGGAAATCCCCGAGGACGCCGCCGAGAAGATCAGCAGCGTCAAGGATGCGATCGACTACATCGAGAAGCAGAAGGCGGCCTGAGCCGGTTCCGATGTCAGGCCCCCTGATGTCAGGTGAGGGAGTGCGGGGGATGCGCCGTGTCGTGGTCACCGGCATGGGCATCGCATGCCCGTTGGGCGTCGGGGTGGAGCATGTCTGGCGCCGGCTCATCGCCGGTGAGAGTGGCATCAACGCGATCCAGTCGTTCGACACCACTGAGCTTACCGCAAAGGTCGGCGGGCAGATCCCGCAGGGCGCGCGGACCGAGGGCCGCCTGGACATCGCCGAATGGATCCCGTCCAAGGATCTGAAGAAGATGGACCGCTTCATCCAGTTCGCCATGGTCGCGGCGACTGAGGCGGTCGAGGATAGCGGCTGGACGCCGACCGACGAGGAGGACCGCTGTGCCACCGGAGTGATGATTGGCAGCGGCATCGGCGGGTTGGAGACGATCTACGAGGCGTCGATTCTGCTGCATGCCGGCAAGACCCGTCGGCTGTCGCCGTTCTTCATTCCCTCGGCCTTGATCAACCTCGCCTCCGGCCACGTCTCGATCCGCTACGGCTTCAAGGGACCGAACCACAGCGTCGTCACCGCCTGCGCCACCGGCGTCCACGCCATCGGCGACGCCTCGCGGCTGATCGGCTTCGGCGACGCCGACGTGATGGTGGCCGGCGGCGCGGAATCGGCGGTCAACCTGATCGGCATGGCCGGCTTCTGCGCCAGCCGCGCGCTGTCGACCGACTTCAACGACACCCCGGCCCGCGCCTCCCGCCCATGGGACCGCGACCGCGACGGCTTCGTGATGGGCGAGGGCGCCGGCGTGGTGGTGCTGGAGGAATACGAACACGCGAAGCGGCGCGGCGCCAAGATCTACGCCGAGATCGGCGGCTACGGCATGTCCGGCGACGCACACCACATCACTGCCCCGGCCGAGGGTCATGACGGCGCCTACCGGGCGATGCGGGCAGCATTGCGCAACGGCGGGCTGGTGCCGTCCGACATCCAGTACGTGAACGCGCACGGCACCTCGACGCCGCTGGGCGACGACCTGGAACTGGAGGCGGTCGAGCGCTTCTTCGGCGACCATGCCGGCAAGATCGCCATGTCGTCGACCAAGAGCGCCACCGGCCACCTGCTCGGCGCCGCCGGGGCGATCGAGGCGGTGTTCTCGATCCTGGCGATTCGCGACGGCGTGATCCCGCCGACGCTGAACCTGGACCACCCGAGCCGTGAGAGCGTGATCGACCGGGTCGCGCACACGGCGCAGGAACGGCGGGTCGACGTGGCGCTGTCGAACAGCTTTGGCTTCGGCGGCACCAACGCCAGTATCCTGTTCAAGAGAGCCGCCTGAGCACGCCTGATACCGGCCCTGTCCCGCCGCGCCTGCGCAAGCCACGCCGCACGGCGGCCGAGGCGGATGCGGCCGAGCCGCCCGCAACCAGACCGCCGCGCGCCAAGAGGATCGCGCCCCCGCCACCACCGGAACACCGCCGGAACCGGTGGCTGCTGTCGCTGCTGCCACTCCTCCTGTTGGTGCTGCTCGCCGCCGGGGCGGTCTGGTATGCCAGCGTCGCCTACGTCGCCGAGGGACCGCTGCCGGCGAGCCGGGCGGTGGTGGTGCCGCGCGGCTCGCCGGCGCAGGTTGCCGCCGTGCTGCGCGACGCGGGCGTCATCGGCGACCCTCGGGCGATGATAGTGGCCGCCGAACTGAGCCGCGCCGACGGGCCGCTGCGCGCCGGCGAGCTGATGTTCCCCGAGCACGCCAGCATCGCCGAGGTGTTGCGGGTGCTGCGCGTGGGCCGCCCCGTGCTGCACCGGCTGACCATCCCGGAGGGGCTGACGGCGGCGCAGATCGCTGAACTGCTCGATCACGCCGACGGCCTCGACGGCGAGCCGGTGGTGCCGCGCGAGGGGCAGATGCTGCCGCAGACCTACGCCTATGAGCGAGGCGCCAGCCGGGCCTCCGTGGCGCAGCGGGCGACGGCGGCGATGGATCGGGCGCTGGCGCAGGCCTGGGCCAACCGCAGCCCCGGCCTGCTGCTGGCCGACCCGCAGCAACTGCTGACGCTGGCCAGCATCGTCGAGCGCGAGACCTCGCGGCCCGATGAACGCCCGCATGTGGCGGCGGTGTTCCTGAACCGGCTGCGGCTGCGGATGCGGCTGCAATCCGACCCCACGGTGATCTATGCCGCCACCGGCGGGCTGGGCGGGCTGGACCACGGGCTGACGCGGGCCGAGCTGGAGTGGCCGAACCCGTACAACACGTACACCAATTCCGGCCTGCCGCCGTCGCCGATCGACAGCCCTGGCCTTGCCTCGCTGCTGGCAGTAGCGCAGCCGCTGGTCAGCGACGACCTGTATTTCGTGGCGGATGGCCATGGCGGCCACAACTTCTCCAGGACGCTGGAGGAGCACAACCGCAACGTGGCCCACTGGCGGACGCTCACCAACCCCTGAGCGCCGCCAGCGCGGTGGCAACCTGCGTCACCACGCCCGTCCAGTCGCCCGCCACACCTTGCCGAAACAGCCGCGCCGAGGCATACCATGGCGAGTCGCGGCGTCCGGCGATCCAGCGCCAGTCTGCGGCGGCCGGTAGCAGGATCCAGACCGGCACTCCCATGGCGCCGGCCAGATGCGCGGTCGAGGTGTCGACGGCGATGACCAGATCGAGCTGGGAGATCCGCTCGGCGGTGCCGGCGAAATCGCCCGGTTGCGCGGAGCCGTGGGCCACCCCCAGCATCGCGGCCTGCTCGGCGGCGCGTGGCCCCACTTGCAGGCTGGTCCAGGCGATGCCCGGCACGTCCGCCAACGGCGCCAGCGTCGCGGTCGGGATCGAGCGGCGGCGGTCGTTGCTGTGCGACGGGTTGCCCGACCCCACCAGGCCTACGCGCAACACCGGCCCGTGCGGCCGGGTGGCGACGCGGCGCAGGTAGCCGGCGGCGGCGGGGATGGTCTCCGGCGTGGTGGCGAACAGCCGGGGCAGGCTCATCTGATCGACCCACAGATCATGCGCCGGCATGGCTCCGGCACGATCAACGATGGCGACCGGCAGTTCGCGCAACAGCCGGTGCAGCGGCCGGGCGCAGGCGAGCGTCACCCGCGCCCCCCGCCCGGCCAGGAGCGGCAGATAGCGGCAAAGCTGGATGGTGTCGCCCAGCCCTTGCCGCGCATGCACCAGCAGATGCCGCCCGGCCAAAGTCTCGCCCTGCCATTCCGGGCCGGCCAGCGGCGGGAAGTCGGCGGCGAACGCGGGGTCGCGCCGCCGCCATTCGTAGTCGGCCCAGCCGCGCGCGTAGTCGCCGGCCAGCAGATGGGCGAAGCTGCGGTTCCAGTGAGCGCGCGCGAAACCCGGCCGCAGCCGGATCGCCTCGTCGCAGGCGGCGATGGCGTCATCCAGCCGGCCCGCTCCGGTCAACAGGAAACCGAGGCTGGCATGCGCCTCCGCGAGCGTCGGGTCGAGCGCCAGGGCGGCGCGGATGTCCGCCTCCGCCGCGTCGACATGGTCGAGGTCGAGGCGCGCGTTGCCCAGG
The DNA here is from genome assembly GCA_043746535.1 of Rhodospirillales bacterium. Lineage (GTDB taxonomy): Bacteria > Pseudomonadota > Alphaproteobacteria > Acetobacterales > Acetobacteraceae > CAVRQM01. The sequence goes on along the minus strand of JAYTQW010000165.1, from coordinate 1,904 downwards.
TTGAGCCGGGCCAGCGCATCGCCAGGGGCCAGGCCGGTCGCACGCCGCAACGCGCCGGCCGCCTCCTCGGCGCGGCCTAGGGCGGAGAGGGCGGTGCCGGCGGCGAACCACGCCGAGGCCAGGTCCGGCGCCAGCGCCAGCGCCGCGTTGGCCGCCGCCAGGGCGCGCGCCGGCTCGTCCAGGCGCAGCAGCGCCGATGCCAAGCCGGCATGGGCGCTGGATGCGGCCGGGTGCGCTGTCGCCGCAAGCTGCAACGACGCGGCGGCGAGGTCGGCCCGGCCCAGTTGCAGGTGGACGTTCGCCAGGTTGAGCAGCGCCGCCAGATGCGTGGGCTGTGCCAGCAGCACCAGCCGGTATGCGGCGGCACCACCCACCGGGTCGCCGCTGGCCACCAGCGCGTTGCCCAGCGCCAGCCGGGTCTCGGCATTGTCCGGGCGAAGCACGGCCGCCATGTCGAGCCGCGCCACCGCCTCCGCATGTGCGCCCTGGGCAGAGGCGATCACGCCGAGCAGGTGCAGCGCCAAGCCGTGTTCGGCGTCCGGCGGGGCCGGGCCGGCCAGCACCGAGCGGCACAGCGCCCCCGCGCCGGCGAGGTCGCCGCGACGATGCCGCGCGAGCGCCTCCAGAAGATTTCCGACAGTGCCGTCCATAGTGCCAGACTGGCGCGCACAGGTGAACGCGGCGTTGCGACCCGCCGCCGTTATCCCCAGCGCGCCGTCGCGGCGCGGTCGCTCTCACGCGCCTCGATCCAGGCCTCGCCGCCGTCGGCCAGGGTCTCCTTCTTCCAGAACGGCGCCAGCGTCTTCAGCCAGTCGATCAGGAACCCCGTCGCGTCCAACGCCGCCTGCCGATGCGAGGCGGCCGCCAGCACCAGCACGATCGCCTCGCCCGGCAGCAGGCGGCCGATGCGGTGGATGACGGTGCAGCCCACCAGATCCCAGCGCCGCTCCGCCTGGGCGGCAATGTCGTGCAACGCGCGCTCGGTCATGCCGGGGTAGTGTTCCAGCGTCAGCGCGCGGATGGCGGTGCCGCCGGCTTTTTCCTCGTCGCGCACGATGCCCACGAAGCAGCCGACGCCGCCGATGTCGTGGCGCCCGGCGAGCAGCGCCGCCATCTCCGCGCCGACATCGAACGCCGCCGCCTGCACCAGCACGCGCGCCATGCGTCAGCCGCCGGTGACGGGGGGGAAGAACGCCACCTCGTCGCCCGGCCGCACCGGCGTCGCCGGGTTCGCCATGGCTTGGTTGACGGCGCAGCGGATCAGCTCCGCGCGCTCGAACCCGGCCGCGTGGCGGTCGTCGCGGCCGCGCAGCCAAACCACCAGCCCGGCCACGTCGGCCACCCCGGCGGGCAGCTCCAGCGCCTCCTCGGCGTGGCCGATCCGCTCGCGCAACCAAGCGAAGTAGAGCAGGCGGATCGGGCGCGCGGTCTCGCCCATGACGGTGCTGGCGGGCACGGCGCTACCTGGGCGTCGGCAGCGTCTGCGTGGTGCCGTCCGGCCCGATCACCGTGCTGGTGCCGTTGCCGTTCGGCACGATGATGCTGGTGCCGCCGCCCGGCGTGGTCGCGGTGGTGACGCCGCCGGAGCTGGCGTTGGGAACCAGCGGTGCGCCGGACGGCTGGATGAGCGGCGGCGGCGGCGCGCCGATGGACCCGGAGCCACCCGCGCCGCCACTCGGCGCTCGCGATGGGCGCGGCTGTGGATGCGGCGCGTATTGCGTGCTGGCCGGGGGCGGTGACGCTTGGCTCTGCTGGCGTTGCAGGTCGGTCAGCGTCGGGTCGGCCGGGATCGGCCCAGGCCAGACGTTGCCCGGCTCCGGCAGCAATGGCGCCACATCGGCATCGCGGCCGGCCACCCGCGCCATGTTCTCCCCCATCCCCGGTGGCCGGTTGGGGTCGAACGC
>JAYTQW010000164.1:0-4739 GCA_043746535.1 Rhodospirillales bacterium | reverse complement strand
GGCGGCGCGTTCCAGGTCACCGGCGACCTCGTGCAGCGGTTCGGCGAGGATCGCGTGATGGACACGCCAATTTCCGAACTGGGCGCCGCCGGCGTGGCGGTGGGGGCGGCGCTGACCGGAATGCGGCCGGTGTTCGAGTTCCAGTTCTCCGATTTCGCGGCGCTGGCCATGGAGCAGATCGTCAACCAGGCGGCCAAGCTGCGCTACATGCTGGGCGGCGCCGTGTCGGTGCCGCTGGTGATGCGCTTCCCGTCCGGCTCCGGCACCGGGGCGGCGGCGCAGCACAGCCAGAGCCTGGAGGCGTGGCTGGCGCATGTGCCCGGCCTGAAGGTGGTACAGCCTTCCACTCCGCACGATGCCAAGGGGCTGCTGCTGGCCGCAATCGCCGATCCCGACCCGGTGATGATCTTCGAGCACAAGCTGCTCTACAAGATGAAGGGGCCGGTGCCGGAAGGGCACTACACGGTGCCGATCGGCAAGGCGGAGATCCGCCGCCATGGCCGCGATGTCACCATCGTCGCCACCGCGATCATGGTCCACAAGGCGCTCGAAGCCGCCGTGGCGCTGGCCGAGCAGGGCATCGATGCCGAGGTGATCGACCTGCGCTCGCTGCGCCCGATGGACACGCCGACGCTGATTGCCAGCGTGAAGCGCACCTCGCGCCTGATCTGCGTCTATGAGGGCGTCAAGACGCTGGGCATCGGCGCCGAGATCAGTGCGGCAATCGCCGAGAGCGAGGCGTTCGATTACCTCGATGCGCCGATCATCCGCCTGGGCGGTGCCGAGGCACCGATCCCATACAACCCCGAGCTGGAAAAAGCCGCAGTGCCGCAGGTAGCCGACATCGTGCAGGCAGCGCTGGCCCTGGTGCGGGAGCGGGTCTGATGGCGCTGGAAGTCATCTTGCCGCGCGTCGACATGGACATGACGGCCGGGCGCATCTCCCGCTGGTACGTGGGCGAGGGCGAGGCGGTCGAGAAAGGCCAGCCGCTGTTCGAGATCGAGACCGACAAGGCGGCCATGGAGATCGAGGCGCCTGGCTCAGGCATCCTGCGCAACATCGTGGCGGGCGATGCCGCCGCTATCCCGGTCGGCACCGTCGTCGGCTGGATTTATGCCGCCGATGAAGCCATGCCCGATGTCATCGTGCCCGGTGGAGCCATGCCCGATATCATCGTGCCCGATGGAGCCGTGCCCAATGGAGCCGTGACGGCCGCGCCAGAGCCCGCATCGCGAGAAATGGTTCAGGCGGACGCCGTGACCGCAACCCCGTTGGCGCGCAGGCTGGCGCGGCAGCACGACGTCGTGCTGAGCGGGGTGGCGGGCAGCGGCCCACGGCAACGCATTCAGGCGCGCGATGTAACGGCCTTCGTCGCGGCCGGCGCAGGTGAGCGCGAGGCCAGGTTGCCGCCGCTCGCCACGCCGCATCCGCCGCCCCAGGCCACGATACGTTCGCTGCACCCCGGCGGCGAGGCGCTGCACCGAGCGTGGCTGCGCCAGGGCGAGGGGCGGCCGCTGGTGCTGATCCACGGCTTCGGCGCCGATCTGGACAGTTGGCGCCCGCTGGTCGGAAGCCTCGCCGACCGGCGGCCGGTCCTGGCCGTCGACCTGCCCGGCCACGGTGGCTCAGCAGCCGCCGAGGCGCCAAGCCTGGATGGTTTCGCCGCCGCCGTGGCTGACACTCTGGCCGACGAGGGCATCACCTCGGCCGATTTGCTCGGGCATTCGCTGGGTGCCGCCGTGGCTACCCGCCTCGCCGACATCGCCACGTTCGAACTGCGCTCGCTGCTGCTGCTCTCCCCCGCCGGCCTCGGTCCGGACATCAACGGCGCCTTCCTGGACGGTTTTGCGCGCGCCCGCAGCGAGGCGAGCCTGGCCCCGTGGTTACGGCTGCTGGTCAGCGACGAGGCTGTGCTGGGTCAGGGTTTCGTGCGCGCCACCGCCCGCGCCCGTGCCGCCGATGCCGTGGTCGCGGCACAGGCGATCGTGGCGCGGGCGCTGTTTCCCGACGGTACGCAGGCGTTCTCGGTCCGCGACAGCCTCAGCCGCATCGGCGTGCCGGTGCGCGTGGTGTTCGGAGCCGACGACCGCATCATCCCGGCCCGCCATGCCTGGGACCTGCCGGGAGCAGTGGCGCTGCACCTGTTCCGCGGCGTCGGCCATATGCCGCATCTGGAGATCCGCCCCGCTTTGGCGCGCATCGTCGCCGAGCACTGCCGCGGGTAGGCTCCTAGCTCTCGGCCAGCGACTCGGCAACGTTCTCGTCGGTCACCAGCACCTCCGGCCGCAACAGACGGATTGCGGCAAGAATGGCAGCCGTCTTCTCCCACCCGCCCGACGACAGCACGATCCGCCGTGAGCGGCGCAGCAGCTCGGGAAGCACCGAGATCACCCGGTCGTTCAAGGGATGGTCCAGCGGCTGGCCGTCGGCGTCGATGAACCGGCACAGCAGGTCGCCGACCGCGCCAGCCCGCACGAGCGAGGCCAGCTCGTCATGCTTGAGCACCCCGAAACGGCCGAGAGTCGCGTTGGGGGAGAGGCTGCCGACGCTGATCAGCGCCACATCCAGCCGCTCGGCGTGGCTGAACACGTCCTCCATGCCTGAATGATTGACCAACGCCTCGCGCGTGCGGGCGTCGGGCGCATAGATGGGGGCCGCCATCATGAAGCATTCGGCCCCGAGGCGGTCGGCGAACCGCCACGCGAACTCGGAGGGGTTGATCTTCTGCGCTCGGGAGAGGCCACCCAGCAACGAGACCACGGTCAGCTTGTCGAACTGACGCTGCGGCAGGCTGGACAGGCTCGCACTCAGCGTGCGGCCCCAGCCGAGGCCGATGGTCATGCCGTCGGCCAGGATGGTGGACAGGTACGATCCCGTGGCCGCGCCGATCAGCAAGGTCGGATCGGCATCGTTCTGCGGGAGGGGGATGACGATCGCCCGCTCGATGCCGAACCGCGTCTCGAGCCGGCGCTCAAGCGCTACGCAATGGCTCAGCGGCGAGGTGACACTGATCTGGACGGTGCCATCCTCACGGCATGCCGCCAGGATCCGCAGCACGCGGGCCCGGCTGATGCCGAGCACCTGACTCACGGCGTCCTGCGTCATGCCTTCCATGTAGTACAGCCAGGCTGCACGGGTTCGGATATCGGTGTCGAGGCTGAACGCTTCGTCTGACGCCATACGCGCTCCAGCCCTTCGAGCAGTCGAGAAACAGCGGCCGAAGCCTCAGCCAAGCAGCTTGTAGCCTCTTGGTGCCCAACCCACCACCCGTCGGCAGCCGCCCGTCACCGGCGGCGGAGCAGGTCGACCAACACCGCCAGCAGCACGACCAGGCCGATGATAAGGCGTTGCCAGTAGCCGGACACATTGAGCAGGACGGTGCCGTTCTGCAAGACGGTCAGCAGCACGGCTCCCAGCATGGTCCCGATCACCGTGCCCTCGCCACCGCGCAGGCTGGTGCCGCCGATGATCGCGGCCGTGATCGCGCTCAACATCCAGCCTTCGCCGACCGACGGCTGGGCCGCGTCCATCCGGCTTGCGTACAATATCCCGGCGAGCGCCGCAAACATGCCCGCCATCCCGAACACCAGGAACTCGACCCGCCACACCCTGATGCCGACCAGCGACGCGGCATCCCGGTTGCCGCCGACGGCGTAGATGTCGCGGCCGAACCGGGTGCGCGTCAGCATCCACCACAGCAACAACCCAGCGGCCAGAAAGATGAGCACCGGCGCCGGGATGCCGTAAAGCTCCCCCTGTCCGAACACCCGGAAGGTCTCGCCAAGCGGGCGCACCGGGTAGCCCTGGGTGATGATCAGGTTCGCCCCGGCGAACATCTCGCCCGATGCCAGGGTGACGATGAACGGGTTGAGCCGCAGCTTGGCGATGAACGCCGCGTTGAAGAAGCCGAGCAGCAAGCCGAACCCGGCCGTGAGCGGCACCACCAGGTAGGGGTGAATCCCAAGCTTGGTCAGCATCAGCGCACCGATCACGGCACTCAGCCCCGCCGCCGCGCCGACCGAAAGGTCGATGCCGCCGATCAGCAGCACCAAGGTCTGCCCAAGTGCCACCAGGCCCACGAACGAGGCGTTGCGCAGGATGATCGGCAGGTTGGTGGCGGTGAAGAAGTTGGCCGAGTTCAACGTCAGCACCGCCGACAGCACAACCAGTGCGACCAGCACGCCGCTGGCCTCCCAGCGCCGGAACCGGAGGAGGGGGGACGGGCGGGTCTTGGCCGGGGCTTGCGAGGCAAATTGATCCATGGTCGGCGCTCCTCAGGTCATGGCCATCTGCAGCAACGTCTCCTGGGTCGCCTCATCGGCTCGTTGCGTGCCCTTGATGCGTCCCTCGTGCATGACCAGGATGCGGTCGGACACCTCCAGCACCTCCAGCAGCTCCGAGGAGATGTACACGATCGACAGGCCCTGGTCGCACAGGTTGCGCAGCACGGTCTGGATCTCGAATTTGGCGTGCACGTCGATGCCGCGCGTCGGCTCATCCAGGATCAGCACGCGGGCGCCGCGCATCAGCCAGCGGGCCAGGATGACCTTCTGCTGGTTGCCGCCGCTGAGACTGGTGATCGGATCGTCGCCGGAGCCGATCTTGATGCGGATGCGCTGGACGTATTCGGCGACCTCGCGCGCCATGGCGCCGAAATTCAGGCCAAGCAGGGAGCGGAACCGCGCGAAGCTCGCAATAGCCATGTTCTCATTGATGCTGAGCACCGGGAAGATGCCCTC
>JAYTQW010000163.1:0-7966 GCA_043746535.1 Rhodospirillales bacterium | reverse complement strand
TTCGCCATGCGCCTGCTTGCCGCCGGGCGCGTGGCGCATGACCCGGTATGGCCGTTGCCGCTGTGGGATGGTTACGCGGGGTGGCTCGACAGCCCGGTGGCCGACCTGAACAACGTCAGCGCCAAGCCGTTCGCGGGGGCGGTGATCGGCGCGTTGTTCCTGGCGCGGTTTGTCAAAAGCGGCGTGCGCTGGGCGCATCTCGACCTGTATGCCTGGAATGACGCGACCCGCCCGGGCCGGCCCGAGGGCGGCGAGGCACAGGCGATGCGCACGTTGGCAAATGTAATCCAAGATGAATTCGCATCCACTTCGGGCACCAACACGCCGAAGTAACGTTACTGGCATGATGCGCAACCTTACCAGGGCGCGCGACATACCTGATGACAGAGTTGGACGACCGCGGTGGCACGGCAATTCTTCGACTGCCGAGGCCTAAGCAACAAAGCTTAGTGAAATGAAAGGGTTTGTAACCATGCCAGCGTCAACCACGGCCGATCAACTGGTCGGCATATTGCGGGACACGACCGTGGCGCTGGTTCGCCGCGACGGTCCCGACCTGTCGGCGCGGCAACTTGGCGTGTTCCTGACCTGTTACTTGCAGGACACCGCGCACACCGTGCGTGGTCTGGCCGCCGAGCTGAACGTGTCCAAGCCGGCGATCACGCGGGCGCTCGACCGGCTGGGCGAACTCGACCTTGCCCGGCGCAAGGTCGATCCGATGGACCGCCGCAGCGTGCTGGTGCAGCGGACGCTGAAGGGCACCGCCTTCCTGCGCGACCTGCGCGGCATCATGACCGAGGCGTCGGCCACGCCGAAGAAGGCCGCAGCCGGCACGCCGGAACACCCGCGCCGCAGCGCCAACGGCTGAGGCGTCCTACGGCCCAGTTTTATGGCACCGGAAGATCGTCGATGCGGCAGAGGTTGGCGTTGTGCTTCTCCAGCGCCTTCCGGTTCGCGAACACCACCTTCACGTCGAACTGGCAGGCCGCCGAGGGCTGCCGAGGCACCGTGACGACGCGGTCCATGTATGGCGCCAGGCTGGCGGCCCCGAGACGGTTCTCGCCCCAGTTCCCCAGTCCCGCCGGGGTCGCGTAAAGCGCATCGATCGACTGCGTGCCACGGTTGATGAGCCGGAACGACGGGTCGTCGCGGGCCTTGCCCACCATCGTCCCGGCTGGCGCTCCCGCCGCAGCACCGCCGATGGCGATGTCGTCGGCCTTGCAGGTGTCGAGCGCGCGGCGCTGCTCGCTGCGGCCGTCGGCGAACACCACGCGCATGTCGAAGATGCAGTTGCCGTCGACCCGCCGCCGCACCGCGAAGCTGGCGCCCGGCGCGATCGGCCCGCGCACCAGCCGGTTGCGGCCCCAGTTGGCGTCGCCCGCCGGGGTCACATACAGCTCGCGGATCGGCGCGTTGCCTCGGTTGACCAGGTTGAACGACGGGTTCTGGCCCTGCGCCTGAGCCGCCCCGGCAAGCAGGCCAGAGGCGAGCAGCAGTGACACTGATAGTTTCATGGAGCACTCCATCCGGTTCGGCTGCCGCCGTGATACCAGGGTGGCCAGCTCGCCGAAACACTCAGGAGCGCCGCCGCGATGCCCGTGTCCGCAGCCGACGCCGAAGTGATCGAGGCGCCGCGTGCGGCGGTGCGCGCCTGGGTGCTGTACGACTGGGCCTACGGCGCCTTCTCCACGCTGGTCTCGACCTTCGTGTTCGCGACCTACTTTACGCAGGCGGTGGCGCACGACCCGGTGCGCGGCGCCGCGCAATGGGCCGCCGCGCAGTCGGTCGCAGGCCTGCTGATAGCGCTTCTGGCGGTTCCGCTGGGGGCGCTGGCGGATCGCGGCGGACGGCGGCGGCTGCTGCTGGGCGTGGCGACGGCGGTGATGGCGGCCTGCACCATGGCGCTGTGGACGGTGCGCCCGCATCACGGCCCACAAGGCGGGGACGTTGGCCGCGCCCTGGCGCTGGTGGTGACGGCGACGGTCGCGTTCGAGGTCGCCACCGTGTTCTACAACGCCATGCTGCCCGGCCTGGTGGCGCGCGAGCGGCTCGGGCGGCTGTCGATGCTGGGCTGGGGGGCCGGCTACGCCGGCGGGCTGGTCGCGCTGGCGCTGGCGCTGTTCGTGTTCATCCGGCCCGACCCGGCGCTGTTCGGCCTGGACCGGGCGCAGGCCGAGCCGGTGCGCGCGGCGGTGGCGATGGCCGGCGTCTGGCTGGCATTGTTCGGCTGGCCGGTCTGCGTGTTCGTGCGCGAGGCCGCGCCGAGACTGGCATGGCGGGCAGCATTGGCGTCGAGCGTGGGCGAGCTGCGGGCGGTGCTGCGCATGGTGGCGCGCGAGCCGGGGCTGCGCGCGTTCCTGCTGGCGCGGCTGTTCTACATGGACGGGCTGACCACGCTGTTCGCGTTCGGCGGCATCTACGCGGCCGGGCAGTTCGGGCTGGACGCGCAGGGCGTGCTGCTGTTCGGCATCGGCCTCAACGTCACCGCCGGGCTGGGCGTGCTGGCGGGCGCCTTCATCGAGGACCGGATCGGGCCGAAGCCGACCGTGCTGGCCAGCGTCGCGGCGCTCGCCACGCTCGGCCTGGCGGTGCTGCTGGTGCATGACGTGACGCTGTTCTGGGCGCTCGGCCTGGCGCTGGGGGTGTTCGTGGGACCGGCGCAGGCGGCCAGCCGCAGCCTGATGGCGCGCATGGCCCCGCCCGAGCGGCGCGCCGCCTGGTTCGGGCTGTTCGCGCTGTCGGGGCGGGTGACCGGGTTCCTCGGGCCGCTGGCGCTGGCCACAGCGACCAGCGCGTTCGCCAGCCAGCGCGCCGGCATGGCGGTGATCGTGGTGTTCCTGGCGCTGGGCGCCGTGCTGCTGCTGCGGGTTCCCGCCTACCATGCGCCCAGGCGGGCACGGCGGGCGCGGGCGGCGACGTAGGCCAGCCAGGCCAGTTGCGGCGGCAACGCCAGCAATACCAGCCAGGGCTTCAGCGCGGGCGGCGCTGCCTCGAACCCGAAGCAGATCAGGCCGCCCCACGCGGCGAACCCCCAGTGCAGGAAGGCCACGGCGCGTGCGTCCATGCCGCTGCGCTGGGCGACCTGGTACAGGTGGCTGCGATGCGGCCTGGTGAGAGGGTCGCCGGCGACGGCGCGGCGGACCAGGGTGAAGATTACGTCGAACAGCACGCCGGACAGCAGCAGCGGCACCAGCAGGAACGACAGCGCCGCGCTGTCGAACCTCGCCGCCGCGACGCCCAGGATCGCCAGCACATAGCCGCAGAACTGGCTGCCGACATCGCCCAGGAAGATGCGCGCGCGGGGGAAGTTGAACGGCAGGAAGCCGACCAGCCCGGCCGCCAGCAGCATCGAGGCGACATAGACGAAGTAGCCGCCCATGGCCTGCGCCAGCCCTGCCAGGAACAGGCTGGCGACCAGTGCCGTGCCCGCCGCCAGCCCATCCAGCCCGTCGATGAAGTTCATCGCGTTGGTGGCGAACACGATCCACACCAGCGTCGCCACCGGCCCGAACCAGCCAAGCTCGGTCGGACCCAGGCCGGGCAGGTTGACCGAGGCGATGTACAGCCCGCTGCCGATCGCCGCCGCCGCCGCCGCCAACTGCGCGCCGAGCTTGACCGCGAACGGCCAGTCGCGCAGGTCGTCGAGGTAGGACACCGCCGCGATCAGCAACGAGCCGAGGATCACGCCGCGAAAATACGGCTCGCCGATGCGGGCGAACGAGGCGTAGCTGTACACCACCGCGATGCCGAGCATGAACGCCACCACCACGCCGACGCCGCCGCCCTTGGGGGTCGGGCGCGTGTGCGCCTTGCGCGCGTCGGGCAGGTCCATCACCCGCGCCGAGATCATCGCGACCACCACCATCGCCGAGATCACGGACAGGCCGGCGCAGAAGGCGAGGTGGCGCAGGAACGCGAGCAGGGTCATGCGCCCTGATTAGCCGCGCGGCGCCGGTTCGGGCTATAGGCAGCCGGATGGCAATACGCAGCGCATCCAGGCGAATCGCGGTCAATGTCGGCATCGACGCCGTGCTGGCGGCCCTTGCCGTGCCGGTTGCCGCCTGGCTGGCCGCTCCCGGCGCCGACCCGTTCGCGGTGTGGACAGCGCTGCCATGGGGTGCCGTGGCGCTGCTGCTGGCCGGGCTGCCGTTCCGGCTCTCGGTGCAGTACTGGCGCTTTGCCGCCCTGTCGGACCTGCTCGGCGTCGCCGCCGCCAGCGTGCTCGCCGCAGCACTGTTCGCGCTGGGGATGCACGCGGCGGGTGCCGCCCTGCCCTCGCCGGCGTTCCCGGTGCTGCACGCGCTGGTGCTGCTGGTGCTGCTCGGCCTGCCGCGCATGGGCTACCGGCTGTTGCGCGAGCAGCCGGCGCACACCGCCACCGTGGCGCAGCGCCCGGTGCTGCTGGTCGGCGCCGGCGAGGCCGCCGACCAGTTCCTGCGCGCGCTGGCCGCCGACCCGCAGACGCCGTTCTACCCGGTCGGCATCCTCTCGTTCGGCCAGGCGCAGACCGGGCGGCGCATCCACGGCTGCCCGATCCTGGGCGGCATCGACGACGCGCCGGCCATCTTCGCCCGCCTGTCGCCGCCGCCGACGCTGGTGGTGACCGATCCCGACCTCGCCGGGACGCGGCTGGCGCAACTGATCGCCCTGGCCGACGCCGCCGGGTTGCGGGTGGCCCGCCCGCCCCGGCTGACCACGCTGGCCTCCGCCCACGGGACCGATGCGCGCATCGAGTTGCGGCCGGTCGCCATCGAGGACCTGCTGAACCGTCCGCAGGTGCCGCTCGACCGCGACGGCATGGCCCGGCTGGTGCAGGGCCAGCGCGTGCTGGTGACCGGGGCGGGCGGCACCATCGGCGCCGAACTCGCGCGGCAGGTGGCGGGCCTCGGCCCGTCCGAGCTGGTGCTGCTCGACAACGGCGAGTACGCGCTGTGGCAGATCGACCTGGAGCTGGCGGAGCAACGGCCGGAGCTGCCGCGCCGCGCCGTGGTGGCCGATGTGCGCGACGCCGCCCGGCTGCGCGCGGTGTGCCAGGACATCCGCCCGCAACTGGTGTTCCACGCGGCGGCGCTGAAGCATGTGCCGATGGTCGAGGCGAACCCGCTGGAGGGCCTGCTCACCAATAGCTGCGGCACCCGCAACGTCGCCGACGCGGCGCAGGCGTCGGGGGCGTCGACCATGGTGATGATTTCCACCGACAAGGCGGTGAACCCGTCCAGCGTCATGGGGGCGAGCAAGCGGCTGGCGGAGATGTACTGCCAGGGCCTGAACGCGGCCGGCGGCAGCATGGCCTGCGTCAGCGTGCGGTTCGGCAACGTGCTCGGCAGCACCGGCAGCGTGGTGCCGCTGTTCCAGCGCCAACTGGCGCGCGGCGGCCCGCTGACGGTGACGCATCCCGACATGCAGCGCTACTTCATGACCGTGCCGGAGGCGGTCGGGTTGGTGTTGCAGGCCAGCGTGGTCGCCACCGCCCGGCACCAGCGCGACGCCGGCATCTTCGTGCTCGACATGGGCGAGCCGGTGCGCATCGTCGAACTCGCCCGCCAGATCATCCGCCTCGCCGGGCTGCGCCCCGAGGTGGACGTGGCGATCCGCTTCACCGGCCTGCGCCCCGGGGAGAAACTGCATGAGGAGCTGTTCCACGGCCGCGAGCAGCCGGTGCCGACCGACACCCCCGGCCTGCTGATCGCCACCCCCCGCACCGCCGACCCGGCCATCGTCGGGCGCGCCATCGAGGAGATGGAGGCCGCCTGCCACGCCGGCGACCGCCGTGCCGCGTTCGCCGTGCTGGCCCGGCTGGTGCCGGAGTTCGCCCATGCGTTGCCGGATGCCGTGGCGGCTTCGGCGTAAGGCGGCCCTGGCTTCACGTGCTGAAAACAGTTATGTCTTGCCATGACATCGGCTGATGCAGCGTGAGAGCGGTCGCTCTGCTCAATGTTCGGCAATCGAATAAGGATGGGACGGTGCTGGCCTTGCGTTTGTGGGAGGTGCCTTATCCCGTGGCGCCGGCGGCGCACTTGTTCAAATACGCTTTGTTTTACGGTCGTCCCGGCGTGCGGCTGGTGTTGTTCGACAATGAGCGGGGCAAGGGTGACCACCAGCATATCCGGGAGATCGAGACACCCTATGTGTTCGCTGGCCCGGAACGGCTGATCGAGGATTTCCTGGCCGCCGTGCGGGCGGTGCAGGCGGAGGACGGACGATGAGCAAAACTGTGGCGATCCATGTCGGCGAGACCTTGGAGCAGGTCGGCGCACGTTTCGTCGATGGCTGGCGCCGCGCCGAACGAGGCCAACTCACGCAGGCCAATGCCGAACTGCATGTCGGGTTCGAGAGTTGGGAGGGCTTGGTGCGGGTACTGTCGCCAAAGCGGCTCGAGTTGCTGCGTCACCTGCATCGCACGCCGGCCAAGAGCATCCGCGCGCTGGCGGGCGCGCTGGGCCGGGACTATCGCCGCGTCCATGACGATGTGGAGGCGCTGGAGCAAGCCGGATTGCTGGAGCGCGACAAGGATGGCGTGCGAGCCGACTATGCGGCGTTCGATGTGACGCTGCGGGTGGCGCTGTGACGATCCGTCCGGTCCCCTTCCTCAACCTCAAGGCGCAGCAGGCGCGCATCGCCGCCGACCTGCGCCCGCGCATCGACGCCGTGCTGGCGCATTGCCAGTTCATCCTGGGGCCGGAAGTGGCCGAACTGGAGCAGGCGCTGGCCCGCTTCTGCGGTGCCGCGCATTGCGTCGCGGTCAGTTCCGGCACCGACGCCTTGCAGATCGCCATGATGGCGGAGGGCATCGGCGCCGGCGACGCGGTGTTCCTGCCGGCGTTCACCTACACCGCCACCGCCGAGGTGCCGCTGCTGCTCGGCGCGACCCCAGTGTTCGTGGATGTCGATCCCGCCACCTTCCAAATCGACCCCGCGCACCTGCGCGCGCGCATCGCGGCGGTGCGGGCGGCTGGGGCGCTGCGTCCGCGCGCGGTGATCGGCGTCGACCTGTTCGGGCAGCCGGCGGACTGGCCGGCGATCCGCGCCATCGCCGCCGAGGCGGGATTGTTCACGCTGGACGACTGCGCGCAGAGCTTTGGCGCGACCTTGGGCGGGGTGCCGCTGGGAACGTTCGCCGACGCCACCGCCGTCAGCTTCTTCCCGTCCAAGCCGCTGGGCGCCTATGGCGATGGCGGCGCGCTGTTCACCGAGGACGCCGGGCGCGCGGCATTGTACCGCAGCCTGCGCAGCCACGGCGAGGGGACGACGCGCTACGAGGTGTTGCGCACCGGCATGAACGGCCGGCTGGACACGTTGCAGGCGGCGGTGCTGCTGAGCAAGCTGACGGTGTTCGCCGACGAACTCGACGCCCGCGAGCGGATCGCGCGGGCCTACGACGCCGGGCTGGGCAATGCGGTGGCGCGCCCGGCGCGGGTTCCCGGCAGCACCAGTGCCTGGGCCATCTACGCCATCCTGCTGCCGGACTCCGAGGCGCGGGACCGGTTGCAGGCCGGGCTACGCGCATCCGGCGTGCCCTCGGCGATCTACTACCCGCGTCCGCTGCACCGGCAGCCGGCCTATGCCCACGCCCATGACGGCGCCGCGTTGCCGGTCAGCGAGGATCTGTCCGCGCGCATCATGGCGTTGCCGCTGCATCCCGACCTGACCGATGCGGATGTGGCGCAGGTGTGCGCGGCGGTGCGCGAAGGTGTCGCCGCTCCCACGTCATCACCCGCCTGAGCAGGGTGCGCAGCGCCAGGATCGCGGCGAAGGCGCACCACGTCTTGATGCGGGCCGCGCGCATGGCCGGGATCATGGCCCGGATTACGGGCCGGCACGAACAGCGGCAGCGAGCGCAACGTCGCCTCGATCGCGGCCAGGCCGATTAGAGCGTGATGCGTTTAGCTTGAAGCGTATCCGGAGTTCTGGAGGTATCGGGCGCACTCATCTGGCTTGAAGTGGTCGAGCAGCTCGCCGCTGCGTT
>JAYTQW010000162.1:0-4716 GCA_043746535.1 Rhodospirillales bacterium | reverse complement strand
ACGGCCAACGGCACGGCGATGGCGGCCGCATAGACCGCCAGGAACAGCGTGTTCTCCACGCGCGGCGTGAGTTCTTCCACCACGTCGCGGTGGTTGGCGAGGCTGCGGCCGAGGTCGCCCTCGGCGGCATGGGTCAGCCACTCGACGTAGCGCACCGGGGCGGGACGGTTCAGCCCCAGTTCGGAGCGTAGTTCGGCCAGCGCCTCCGGCGTCGCCGAGTTTTGCAGGATGGCCGAAGCCAGATCGCCCGGCAGGATCTCGGTGCCCGCGAAAATGAGCACCGAGGCCGCCAGGAGCGTGAGGAAGCCCAGGAGCAGACGTTGGGCAATCAGGCGGATCAAGGGTTGCGGCCCCTGCCTGACGGCTCAGGCCTTCAGCCACGCCTTGTCTATGACATAGCCATTGTCCATGTCGAACAGGGTGTGGGGCGTGTGCCCGCCCACCTTGACGTTGTGGGCGTCGATCCAGTTGCGGAACGCCGGTATCACAGTGGCGCCGTCGTCGTGCAGCATGGCTTGCAGTTCCCAGACCAACTGCTTGCGCTTGGCATCGTCGAGTTCCGACTTCGCCGCCGCCAGCGTGGCGGTGAACTTCGGGTTCTTGTAGTGGCTCTCGTTCCACGGCGCGTCGGGACCGTAGGCCACCGAGATCATCTGCGTCGCGGTGGTGCGGCCAGCCCAGTAGCTGGTGACGCAGGTGCCCTTCAGCCAGACATTGTCCCAGAACCCGTCCGCCGGCTCCTTCTTCACGTCGATCTTGATGCCGGCCTTTGCGGCGCTCGCCTGCATCAGCGTCGCCATGTCGACGGCGCCGTTGAACGCCGCGTCAGAGGCCTGCAACTCGATGGTGCCGGCGAAGCCCGAGCGCTTCAGGTAGAACTTCGCCTTGTCGGCGTCGAAGGCGATCTGCGGCAGCGCGCTGTTGTAGTCCTTGTCGCCCTGGGAGATCGGGTGGTCGTTGCCGACCGCGCCGTAGCCGCTGAACAGGGTCTTGACGATCTGCGTGCGGTCGACGCCGTATTTGAGCGCGAGGCGCAGGTCCTTGTTATCAAATGGCGGCTTGTCCTGCATCATCGACACCAGCGTGTGCCAGCCTCCCGGCGCCACCACCAGTTCCAGCCCGGCCTTCTTCTTGACGAAGCCGGCGGTCTTCGGATCGACGCGGTTGATCGCATCCACCTGGCCGGAAACCATGGCGTTCATGCGCGCCGCGTTGTCGTTGATGACGGTGATGTCGAACGAGTCGAGGTGGCCGCGGCCCTCTTTCCAGTAGCCAGCGTATTTCTTGCCGGTGATGCGCACGCCGGGGTCGAACTGCTCCGGCGTGTAGCCGCCGGTGCCGATCGTGTGGGCGAAATCGGTGAAGCCGTTCGGGATCATCTTGGCGTGGTAGTCGGTCAGGACGGCCGGGAACTCGGCGTCGCCCGAGTTGAGCGTGACGAGGATCTGGTTGGCCGACAGCTTCTTGATGTCGGCGATTTCCTTGAACGAGCCGGCGGCGCCGGATTTCGTCTTGGCGCCGCGATGCAGGTTGAGCGAGTAGATCGCGTCGTCGGCGTCGAAGGTCTTGCCGTTGTGGAAGGTGACGCCCTTGCGCAAATTGAACACCCACTCGACGGCGCCCGGCTTGGCTTCCCAGCTCTCGGCCAGTTCCGGGATCGATTTGCGGTCCGGGCCGGCCTCGACCAGCGAGTTGTAGACGGCGCAACTGGCGACGATCATCACCGAGTCGGTCCATACGGTCGGGTCCATGGTGTCGGTGGTGCTGCCGCCGCCCAGGCCGAGGCGCAGGTGCCCGCCCTTGGTGGCCATCTCCGCCGCATAGGCTTCGACACTGGAAACCATGGCGCCGATCAGCGCCGCGCCGGCGCCAAGTGCCGCCGCCCGGCCCAGGAACTCACGGCGCGAGATGCGGCCGCGCTGGTGCATTTGCTTCAGGTACTCAAGTTCGCTCATGGGACGGGACGCCTCTGTATGTAGATCAATCCGATGGGCCAAGCGACGTGCGCGACCCTGCGTTGCAATCATCGCGGTGCAACTTGGCTTGTGTCAACTGGGAGTGATTTCCTCAGCAGCGTAAGGCCGATGGATGGGTCCGCGTTGACGGCGTGACGCCGCTCGGCCAGCCTCCGCCGCAAGGGTGGGGCATACGCAATGAGCGAGCATTTTCGGGCGGTTGTGATCGGCGGCGGCGCGGTCGGGTGCAGCGTCCTCTACCACCTGGCGCTGCGTGGCTGGACCGACACGCTGCTGCTGGAACAGGACGAGCTGACCAGCGGCTCCACATGGCACGCCGCCGGCAACGTGCCGACCTTCGCCACCGGATGGGGCACGATGCGCCTGCAAGCGTATTCGGCGGCGCTGTACCGCGCGCTGGGCGGGCGGGTGGACTACCCGATCAACTACCATGTCACCGGCTCGGTCCGGCTGGCGCACACGGGGGCGCGGATGGACGAGTTCCGCACCGTGCTCGGCATGGCCCATGCGCAGGGCCTCGCCTATGAGTTGCTGACCTGCGCGGAGTTGCTGGCGCGCTATCCGGCGATGGTCGCGGACGGGCTGCTGGGGGCGCTGTGGGACCCCTACGACGGCGACATCGATCCGGCGCAACTGACGCAGGCGCTGGCCAAAGGCGCCCGCGACCTGGGCGCCACGGTGCGGCGGTTCACCAAGGTCACGGGGCTGCGGCGGGAGGCGGAGCGCTGGCACGTCGAGACGCCCGCCGGGAGCATCAGCGCCGATGTGGTGGTCAACGCCGCCGGCTACCGCGCTGGCGAGGTGATGGCGCTGCTGGGCCAGAGCCTGCCGATCGTGTCCCTATCGCACCAGTACCTGGTCACCGACGGCGTGCCGGAACTGGCGGCGCGCGACGGCAGGTTGCCGCTGCTGCGCGACCCCGACGTGTCGTACTACCTGCGCCAGGAAGGCCAGGGCTTCATCCTTGGCCCATACGAGTGGCGGGCGACGCCGATGTGGCTGGACGGGCTGCCAGAGGATTTCGCGCATAAATTGTGGAACGACGACCTGGAGCGGCTGGAGCCGTATATCGAGGCCGCCTGCGCCCGAGTGCCGCTGCTGGCGAGTGCCGGCGTGCGCCGGGTGGTGAACGGGCCTATCCCATACTCGCCGGACGGCAACCCCTATCTCGGCCCGGCACATGGGCTGCGCGGGTTCTTCCATGCCAATACCTTCAGCTTTGGCATCGCGCAGGCGGGCGGCGCGGGCAAGGCGCTGGCCGAGTGGGTGATCGACGGGGCGCCGGAATGGGATTTGTGGCCGATGGACCCGCGCCGGTATGGCGCCTACGCCACACAGGCGTTCACCGCCGCCCGCGCGGTGGAGATCTACCAGAACGAGTACGCGCCCGCCTTCCCCAACGAGGAACGGCCCGCCGGACGGCCGCTGGCGGCATCGTCGTTGTACGCGACCCTGCTCGCGCGCGGGGCGCGGTTCGGCGCGCGCGGCGGGTGGGAACGGCCGACCTGGTTCGGCGCAGGTGCCGCGGTCGCGGGCGAGGATACGCTGAGTTTCCGCCGCGACCGGGTGTGGTTCGAGACGGTCGGCGCCGAGGTGCGCGCGGTGCGCGAGGCGGTCGGCATCCTCGACCTGCCCGGCTTCACCAAATACTTCGTCTCCGGCCCGGATGCCGCCGCGTGGCTCGACCGGCTGCTGTGCTCGCGGCTGCCGGCGGTGGGGCGGATCGGACTGACCTACGCCCTCGACGCGCGCGGGCGGGTTTTGAGCGAATTCACCGTCTCGCGGCTGGCGACGGACCGTTTCTACCTGTGCAGCGCTGCCAGCGCCGAGCGGCATGACGACGACGTGCTGCGCGCCGCCTTGCCCGCGAGCGGTGTCGCGTTGCGGGCGGTCAGCGCGGCGCTGGGCACGCTGGTGCTGGCGGGGCCGCGTGCGCGCGATGTGCTGGGCGCGGTCACGGACGCCGATCTGGGCAACATTGCGTTCCCCTGGCTGGGGGTGCGCGAGATCGTGGTGGCGGGCGCGTCCGTCATGGCGCTGCGGGTCAACTATGTCGGCGAGCTGGGCTGGGAACTGCATGCGCCGATGGCGTCGCTGCCGACGGTGTACGCGGCGTTGTCGGACGCGGGCAGGCCGCACGGGTTGCGGGATTTCGGCATCTACGCGGTGGACCTGCTGCGCCTCGACAAGTGCTATCGCGGCTGGAAGACCGATCTGGAAAGCGGTTACTCGCCGCTGGAAGCCTCGCTCGACCGCTTCGTCGACCTGCGCAAGCCGGATTTCGTGGGGCGCGGGCCGTTGCTGGCCGAACACCGGCGCGGGCCGGCGCGACGGATGGTGCCGTTGCTGCTCGACGATGCGGGCGATGCCGACGCCCCTGCCCTGGCCTCGGTGTTTGCCGGCGAGGAGCGCGTCGGGCTGGTCACGTCGGGCGGCTGGAGCCATACGCTCGGCCGCAGCGTGGCGCTGGCCTATGTCGCGGCGGCGCACGCGGCGGCGGGCACGCGCGTGTCGGTCGACGTGTTCGGCGAGCGGCGCCACGCGATGGTGGCGGCCGAGCCTTTGTACGACCCCAGGAATGAAAGGTTGCGCGCATGACCCTTCCCGAGCGCGCCGACGTGGTGGTGATCGGCGGCGGCATCGTCGGCTGCAGCACCGCCTATCACCTCGCCAAGCGCGGCGTCGACGTGGTGCTGCTGGAACGCCGGCAGCTCACCTGCGGCACCACCTGGCACGCCGC
>JAYTQW010000161.1:0-6444 GCA_043746535.1 Rhodospirillales bacterium | reverse complement strand
GCCGTCCGCCGCCACCATGTTGCCCGACGGCGCACCGATGGTCGGCTCTTCGATGAAACGGCGCAGACGTTGCGGGACTGCCGTGGCAATCTTGGCGATCAGGTCGCGCGCGGCGCGGGCCAGCACGGGATCGCCCCGTTCGGCGACCCATTGCGCGCCGAGCGCCGCAGCCTCCAGCTCATCCGGCGTCAGCATCAGCGACGGCATATCGAAGTCATGGCCAAGGACATAACCCAGCCCCGCCTCACCCCGGATCGGCACCCGTTGCCCGATCAGGTCGGCGATGTCGCGGTAGATGGACCGCTTGGACACTTCCAGCTCCTCGGCCAGCGTGCCGGCGGTGACAGGCCGGGTCGAGCGCCGCATGACCTGGATGATCTGGAACAGTCTGTCGGCCCGGCGCATGGCGTGCTCCCTGCTGACATGATGCTGTCAGCAGGCCCCTGCCACAAGCCGGACAACGCGGCATCCGCAGCGTGGAGAGGACATCATGAATTTTGTCTCAGTACGGATAATCACCGACGACATCGGGCGCCTGGTTGGATTCTATGAACAGATCACCGGCATACCCGCTACATGGGCCACCGAGGACTTCGCTGAACTGGCAACGCCTGCCTGCACCTTGGCGATAGCCAGCAAGCGTACAATGGATATATTCGGGGCAGGAGCCGCTCGCCCAGCCGACAACCATACCGCGATCCTCGAGTTCCGCGTCGATGACGTGGACAACGACTATGAGAGACTGAAAGCGATGATCGGCGATGTCGTCCAGCAGCCGACCACGATGCCGTGGGGCAACCGCTCCCTGCTGTTTCGCGACCCCGATGGGACGTTGGTCAACCTGTTCACGCCAGTCAGCGTGGAGGCGATCAGAAGATACGGCGCTTAAGCCCGCTGTCTTCTCGCCGATGCTACGGGGGCGCCCGCACGATGCGTGCGAGCGCCCTCACTGCCAGCGCCGCGCCGGCGATGGCGGCGGCGAGGCTGGCGAGGGCGTGCGCGGGCACTGGCAGAGCAGTCAGGGCGGCCAACCCCGCCGCTTGGTGCAACAGCCCTGTGCCGGCCAGCGCATAGGCAAGCGCCAGGCTGGCTACGAAAATCAGCGCCCCCGCATCAAGCCAGACAGGCAGCAGTTCCGGCAGCACGAGCTGGCGAAAGCGGGCGGGCGGCGTCATGCCCAGGCTCATTGCCGCCCGCATCGCCGCGCGGTCGATCAGCCGCGACCGCGCGGCCATGGCGGCGGCGGCCCATGGCAGCGCCAGCGCCACCAGGGCGAGCCGAAGATCGAGCGGCGGCGCCAGCATCAGCCGCAGCGCCACCAGCAACGCCGTCAGCGGCCCGGCCACCTGCGCCAGGAGCGCCGCCGCGAACGCCAGCGTCAGCAGCAGCGTGGCGGCAGGGAACGCCAGCAGCGCGCGGGCCACCACCGCCCAGCGCCACGGCAGCACGCCCAGCGCCAGCCCGAACGGCCAGGCCAGCGCCATGGTCGCCGCCGTCGCGATGGCGCCGGTCTCGATGGCGACACGCAACGCCAGCGCGCTGCTCATGCCCGGACCGGCGATGCCGCCCAACGCCCTCTCCG
Source organism: Rhodospirillales bacterium (assembly GCA_043746535.1). Taxonomy (GTDB): domain Bacteria; phylum Pseudomonadota; class Alphaproteobacteria; order Acetobacterales; family Acetobacteraceae; genus CAVRQM01. Next base: position 4,862 of record JAYTQW010000161.1, on the reverse strand, counting down.
CCGCCGGAATTGCCGTCGCCGCGTCACCGAGCAGCGCCACCCCGATCGCCAGGCACATGACCGCCAGCAGCGGCAGGATCAGCACGGCGGCCGCCACGACGCCGGTCCCATGCGCCGGGCTGTCCCGCCGGTATGCGGCATCCAGCCGATCGCTCATCCACCTGCTCCCGAGTCCGTGGCCGAATCATAGACGCCGGACGGTGCCCCCGCTATCACCTGCCTCCATCGAACGAGGAGTGCCGCCGGATGGCCAGCAATGTCGTCGTGCTCGACCATCCGCTGATCCAGCACAAGCTGTCGCGGCTGCGGCAGCGTGAGACCTCCACCGCCGGGTTCCGCCGGCTGGCGCGCGAGATCAGCCTGTTGATGTGCTACGAGGTGACGCGCAGCCTGCCGATCGAGATGATGCCGATCGAGACGCCGCTGGAGCCGATGATGGCGCCCACGCTGTCCGGCAAGAAACTGTGCTTCGTCTCTATCCTGCGCGCCGGCGCCGGCATCCTGGATGGCATGCTCGACCTGGTGCCGTCCGCCCGCGTCGGCCATATCGGCCTGTACCGCAACCCGGCGACGCTGGAGCCGGTGCAATACTACCTGAAACTGCCCGAGGACATCGGCGAACGGCTGGTGGTGGTGGTCGACCCGATGCTCGCCACCGGCCACTCGGCGGCGGCGGCGGTGACGCGGCTGAAGGAGGCCGGCGCCAGCCAGATCCGCTTCGCCGCCCTGATCGCCGCCCCGGAGGGAGTTGCGGCGATGCAGGCGGCGCACCCGGACGTGGAGCTGTTCGTGTGCGCGCTGGACCGGCAACTGGACGAGCATGGCTATATCCGCCCCGGACTGGGCGATGCCGGCGACCGGCTGTTCGGGACCAAGTAGGCCAGCGGGCGCGGTGGACGCGCCTTGATCGAGGGTCGCAGGTAACCTACAGAACATGGAAGGGCCGTCGGAGATTCGGTCAACCGGGAGGATGCCGCCTCAGCGGGCGGATGCCGCATGAATTCAGCCGCATCGAAGCTGCCCTCGATCCGCACCGTCGCCAGCCGCGCCGGGGTGTCGACCGCGACCGTTTCCAACGTGCTGAACCTGCGCCGCAACGTGGCTCCCAGCCTGGCCGCGCGGGTCCATGCCGCGGTGCGGGAACTCGGCTACATCGCCGATATCGGCGCGTCGCGGCTGCGGTCGCGCAAATCCACCGTGGCCGGGGTCATCGTGCCCGACATCGCCAACCCGTTTTTCGGCGCCTTCGTGGCGGTGCTGGAGGGCGAGGCGAGGCGCAGCGGCTACGACCTGCTGATCGCCAGCTCGGAGGGCGACTCGGACACCGAATTGGCGCGGCTGACCACCCTGCTGATGTGGCGGCCGGCCGGCGTCATCGTCATCCCATGCGACGACGACCTCGCCTGCGGGCAGCTCGCGCGCACCGCCAGCGTCCCCATGGTGGTGGCCGACCGCATCTCCGCACCCGCGCATTTCGACGTGGTGGCGGTGGACAACCACGGCATCGCCGCCGCCGTCATCTGCCACCTGATCGAGCGGGGCCACCGCCGCATCCTCGCCATCGCCAGCAGCCGCGCCTTCACCAACATGGCGGAGCGCTGCGACGGCGTACTGAGCGTGGCATCCGCCGGTGGCGGCGCGGGACAGATCGAGGTGTTGGAGGCGGGCTACGCCCTTGCCGCCTGCCGCGACAACCTGGGCCGGCGGCTGGCCGAGGTGCCGCGGCCGACCGCCCTGTTCGCGCTGAGCAACACCGCCACCCTGGCGGCGCTCGAAGTCCTGAGCGCGCAATCCTTGCGGGTCGGGCGCGACATGGCGCTGGTGGGGTTCGACGATGCCGAGTGGATGCGCGTCGTCACCCCGCCGCTCACCGCCGTGCTGCAGCCGGTCGAGGCACTGGGCCGGGCCGCGTGGGCACGCCTGATGGCGCGCGTCGGTGGCGAGACCAGCGCGCCCGAGCAGGTCCGCCTTGCCTGCACCCTGGAAATCCGCGAGTCGAGCGGCCTGCCGCGAGCGTCCGCTGTGGCGTCCCCGTGACCTGCACCATCGGCCTCGATCTCGGCACCTCGGCGATCAAGGCGGTGCTGGTGACGACGGCACAGACGGTGCTGGCTGAGGCGGAGGTCAAGCTGGCCACCACGCACCCGCAGCCGCTCGCCTCCGAGCAGGATGTGGATGGCTGGTGGGCCGCGACCCAGGCGGCGCTCGACCAGTTGGCGCGGCAGGCGCCGGCGCAGATGGGCCGCGTCGGCGCGATCGGGCTGGCCGGGCAGATGCACGGCGCCATCCTGCTCGACGCCGCCGACCGTCCGGTGCGCCCAGCGATGCTGTGGAACGATGGCCGCGCCTTTGCCGAGGCGATCGAACTGAAGGCGCTGGGCGACGAGCTGGCGGCCGAACTCGGCGTGCGGGCGATGGCCGGGCTGACCGGGCCGAAGCTGCTGTGGCTGGCCCGGCACGAGCCGGCGGCGCTGGCGCGGGCGCGGCACCTGCTGCTGACCAAGGACGTGGTGCGGCTGCACCTGACCGGCGAGCGGCTGACCGACGCCTCCGACGCCGCCGGCACCTGGCTGTTCGACCAGGCGGCGCGCGGCTGGAGTGCCCGCGCCATCGCCGCCATCGGCCTCGACCGCGCGCTGCTGCCGAGCGTGGTCGAGGGCAGCGCCGCGGCAGGCGTGCTGCGCCCGGCGCTGGCGGCGCGCTGGGGGATGCCGGCCGGCGTGGTGGTGGCGGCGGGCGGCGGCGACACCCCGGTGGGCGCCGTCGGCATCGGCGCGGTCGAGGAGGGCCGCGCCACCGTCTCGCTCGGCACGTCGGCGCAGATGTTCGTAGCGACCGGCGCGCATCGCCCGGCGCCGGCGCAGATGGTGCATGCGTTCTGCCACGCCCTGCCGAACCGCTGGTGCCAGATGGCGGCGATGCTGAATGGCGCCAGCGTGCTGGCCAGCGTGGCGGGCCTGATCGGCGCCGGCGACATCGGCGCCTTGCTGTCCGAGGTCGAGGCTGGTTTCCAGGGTCCGTCGCGGCTGCTGATGTTGCCATACCTGAGCGGCGAGCGGACCCCGCACGACGATCCGCACGCGCGCGGCGTGGCGTTCGGGCTGACCGCCGACACTGCGCCGCTCGAACTGGCGCAGGCGGCGATGGAGGGCGTGGCATTCACCTTCGCCGACGCGCGCGACGCCTTGGCGGCGGCGGGCACACACGTCGCCGAGGCCGGTTTCATCGGCGGCGGCGCGCGCAGCCGGCTGTGGGGCCGCATGGTCGCCGCCGTGCTCGGCATCCCGCTGCACCGCTATGCCGGCGGCGCGCGCGGGCCGGCGTTCGGTGCCGCGCGGCTGGCGCGGCTGGCGCTGGGCCATCCCGCCGACGAGGTGCTGGCGGTCCCCGCCATCGCCGAAATCATCGAGCCGGAGCCGGCGCTGGCCGCTGCCTATGCGCCGCGCATCGAGGCGTTCCGTCATCTGTACCGGGCGTTGCGGCCCGAGTTCGCGCGGTGAGCCGCGTCGCCGTGCTGGATTGCGGCAAGACCAACATCAAGCTGCATGTGGCGACCAAGGACGGCGTGGTGCTGGAGACGCTCTCGACCCGCAACCCATCGCTTCCGGGGCCGCCCTACCTGCACCACGACCTCGGGGGCGTGGAGGATTGGCTGCTGACGGCGCTGGCGCAACTGGGCGCGCGCCACGCTCTCACCGCCATCGTGCCGTGCGGGCATGGCTCCGGCGGCGTGCTGGTGGGGCCGGAGGGCGCGGTGCTGCCGATGATGGATTACGAGCAGCCGACGCCCGCCGACATCGACGCGGAGTACCGCACCCTTTCCGGCAGCTTCCTGCAACGCGGCAGCGCCATCATGGGTCAGGCCACGCACACCGCGCGGCAGTTGTTGTGGATGCAGCGCGGCTGGCCGGATGCCGTGGGCCGCGCCAGCGCGTTCCTGGCGCTGCCGCAATACTGGGCCTGGCGGCTGAGCGGCGAGGCGGCTGGCGAGGTGTCCAGCCTGGGCGCGCAGTCGGGGTTCTGGGACGTGACCGAGCGCCGTCCCGCCCCGATCGTCGCCGCCTGTAGCTGGGGCGCGCTGTTGCCGCCGGCACGCCCGGCCTGGTCGGTCCTTGGCAACCTGCGCCCCGAATTTGCGGCGCGCACCGGGCTGGACAGCGCCAACCGCATCGTCTGCGGCGTGCATGACAGCACCGCCAACCTGTACCGCTACCAGGCCGCCGGGCTGGCCGACGCCGCCATCGTCTCCACCGGCACCTGGATCGTGGCGCTCAACCCCAGTGCCCCGGTTGCGGCACTCGACGAGACGCGCGGCATGACCTGCAACGCCGACGTGTTCGGCAGCCCGGTGCCGGGCGCGTTGCTGATGGGTGGCCGTGCCTTCTCGCGCATCGCCGGCGAGGGCGACGGCGGCACCGCGTCCGCCAGCCTCGCCGCCAGGCTGATCGGGCGCGGCACCTTCGTGGTGGGTCACGACGGGCTTGGCGGCATTGCCGGGCCGCCGCCGGAAGATGCGGCCACACGCAGGACGCTCGCGGTGCTGCAGATGGCGCTGCTGACCGACGTGTGCCTCTCGACAGTGGAATCCGATGCCGCCGTGGTGCTGGACGGCAGCTTCGTCGCCGATCCGCTCTATGCCGCCCTGGTCGCGGCGTTGCGTCCCCGGCAGGATGTGCGGGTGAACGCCAGCACCACCGGGGTCGCCAGCGGTGCGGCGCTGCTCGCGGGCCATGCCAGCCGCACCAAGCCGGTGGCGTTGTCGCTGGACGCGCCGCAGGTGCTCGACCTGCCTGCCCTGCCCGCCTACCGGCGACGCTGGGCCGACCTCACCCACCAGACGGAGCCGAGACCATGAGCCAGGA
>JAYTQW010000160.1:0-1856 GCA_043746535.1 Rhodospirillales bacterium | reverse complement strand
AGCAGCATGGCGCCGAGGTCGCCGCACAGCACCGCCATCAGCCGGTAGCACTCGGCCACCGCAGCGCGCGCCGGGCGGTACGGGTGCAGCCGCCAGATCACCATGGTCAGCAGCAGCGCCCACAGGCCGCCGAGCAGGAACATGCCGCCCAGCGCAGCCGCCTGCGCCGCGCCATCGAGCGGCGCGCGCACCGCCAGCACCAACACCACGGACAGCAGGTTGCCGACCTGCATGGCGGACTGGCCGAACGCGCGGGCGAAGCTGGTGCAGAACACGCCGGCGGCACAGACCGGCACCACCAGCCAGATCGGGCCCGCGCGCAGCAGGCCGAAGCCCGCGGTGATGGCCGCACCCAGCAAGACGAAGACGAGGATGGCCGGCAACCGGCGGCGGATCGGCCCGCCGGCGTCGCACAGGCAGGTCAGCAACGCGGCCAGCGCCGACTCCATCAGCCCCGGCAGCCCCGGCAGCCGCAGCCACTGGTCGAGGGCCACGATGACCGCCACCGACAACGCCGCGCGCACGCCCTCGGCGATGCTGACCGCCTGGAGGTCGAACGCCAGCAGCGGCGGCAGGCCGGCGGCCTTCAACTCATGACCGCACGACCAGCAACTCGGCCAGCAGCGTCACGAACTCCTCGTCGTCGCCGCTGTCGTCGAGGAAGGTCAGCACGGCGAAGCGTCCGGGCCGGTCCAGCGCGACGAGGGGATGGTGCCAGGTGTCGGGCGCATACGTCACCGCCTGCGCGCCGTCGGCGACGAACGCCCGCGCCTGCGTCAGCGCCGGCCCGCCATCCGGCCCGTGCGGCGCCACCAGCAGCAGCCACGCGGCGCCCTCGGGCGGTATGAAGCTCTGCGAGGAGAGGCGATGGCGTTCCATCACGCGGGTGCGCAGCGGCAGCGTGCCGGCCTCCGCGTGGAACCAGCCCAGGCGCGGCCCGACCCCCGGGCGCAGGTTGCGCGGCCCCGCCACGGCCACCCGGCCACCTGCCTCGGCGGCGTCGGTGACCTGGCCATAGGGCGCGAACGCCTCGGCCGTCAGCGCGCGCGCCACCAGCCGGATGATGGCCTCGGTCATGGCGCCTTGCCTCCGCGCGGGGTTTGCAGCCGGGCCGGATGCGGCATGGCGGCCTCGGTCGGGCGCACGCCGACGCGCATGTCGACGCGCATGTCGTCGGGCAGGTCGACGCGGCTGTACAGGCGGGTGGCGGCGGATGCGGTCGGCACCGGCGCAATGTCCCGTGGCCGCTCGACGGTTGCAAGCCGGGCGCGGGATCGGCCATCCTGCGCCATGGACATCCGCGCCTCGGTCTGCCCGCACGACTGCCCCTCCACCTGCGCGCTGGAGGTCGAGGTGCTGGACCGCCGCCGCATCGGCGCGGTGCGCGGGGCGGCGGCCAACGACTACACGGCGGGGGTGATCTGCGCCAAGGTCGCCCGCTACGCCGAGCGCATCCACCACCCCGACCGGGTGACGCGGCCGTTGCTGCGGGACGGCCCCAAAGGCTCCGGCCGGTTCCGCCCGATCGGCTGGGACGAGGCGCTGGACCGCATCGCCGCCGAATTCCGCACCGCCAGTGACCGGCACGGGCCGGAGGCGGTGTGGCCCTACTACTACGCCGGCACGATGGGGCTGGTGCAGCGCGACGGCATCAACCGGCTGCGCCACGCCATGCGCTACTCGCGCCAGCAGAGCACCATCTGCTCGATGATCTGCGATGTCGGCTGGGGCGCCGGCGTCGGCGCCAAGACCGGGCCGGACCCGCGCGAGATGGCCGAGAGCGACCTGATCGTGATGTGGGGCGGCAACCCGGTGGCGACCCAGGTCAACGTCATGGCCCATGTCTCGCGCGCGCG
>JAYTQW010000159.1:0-14440 GCA_043746535.1 Rhodospirillales bacterium | reverse complement strand
GGAACCCAGCCGCCGCCGATCGCATGGTCGATGCCGTGTTGGAGGGCAGTCGGATGCATGTTCGCTTCCCCCAACATGGGGCAGGCCCGCGACGACCTGCGGCCGGGACTTCGCTGCTTCGTCGTCTCACCATTCGTCGTCTTTTATCGCCCGGTTGAGGGCACCATCGAAGTGCTCAGGATTTTGCACGGGGCACGCGACATCGGCACCATCATCGAGCCGACAAATTGATGCCAACAGTCCGCAAGGGTTGACATGCGAATTTCCGTTGATATCATCGCCCACCCCCGCGAGGGTCGGGGGTGGGCTGCGATCAAGGAGAGGACCGGCTGCCGATCTTACCGCTTCGGCCAGACGGCCGAGCCGTAGACGGCGTTCGAACCGAGTTCTTCCTCGATCCGGAGGAGCTGGTTGTACTTGGCGACGCGATCGGAGCGCGAGGCGCTGCCGGTCTTGATCTGGCCGCAGTTGGTGGCGACCGCCAGATCGGCGATGGTGGCATCCTCGGTCTCGCCGGAGCGGTGGCTCATCACCGCGCGCAAGCCGGCCCGGTGCGCCATCTCGACCGCCTCCAGAGTCTCCGACAAGGTGCCGATCTGGTTGACTTTCACCAGCAGCGCGTTGGCGCTGTGCTCGGCTATGCCGCGCGCAAGGCGAGTCGGGTTGGTGACGAACAGGTCATCGCCGACGATCTGAACCTTCCCCCCGAGCCGCTGCGTGAGATGCGCCCAGCCGGCCCAGTCGTCCTCGGAGCAGCCATCCTCGATCGACATGATTGGGTAGCGCGCGGCGAGGTCGGCGAGGTAGTCGACCATCTGGCCGCTGTCGAAACTGCGGCCCTCGCCTTCCAATTTATAAACGCCATCACGAAAGAACTCGGTGGCGGCGCAGTCGATGGCGAAGGTCACGTCCTCGCCGGGCCGGTAGCCAGCGGCCTCGCAAGCTTTGGTTATGAACGCCAGCGCGTCGTCGGCGGATTTCAGGTTGGGCGCGAAGCCGCCCTCGTCGCCGACATTGGTGTTGTGGCCGGCGGCGCTCAATGCCTTCTTCAGCGCCGCGAAGATTTCCGCGCCGATCCGCACCGCCTCGGCCAGCGTGCCGGCGCCGACCGGCTGCACCATGAACTCCTGGATGTCGATCGGATTGTCGGCGTGCTTGCCGCCGTTGACGATGTTCATCATCGGCACCGGCAGCGTGCGCGCGTACACGCCGCCGACGTAGCGGTACAGCGGCAAGCCGAGTTCCGCCGCCGCCGCCTTGGCCGTCGCCAGCGACACCGCCAGGATGGCGTTCGCCCCCAGCCGCGCCTTGTTCGGCGTGCCGTCGAGGTCGATCATGATCTGGTCGATGCGAACCTGCTCGGTGGCGTCGAAGCCGCCGATGGCATCGAGTATTTCCCCTTCGGCATTGGCCACCGCCTGCCGCACGCCCTTGCCGCCGAAGCGCGCGCGGTCGCCGTCGCGCAGCTCGACCGCCTCATGCGCCCCGGTCGATGCGCCTGACGGCACTGCCGCGCGGCCCTCGGCGCCGCTCTCCAGGAACACGTCGACCTCAATCGTGGGCGTGCCACGGCTGTCGAGGATCTCGCGGGCGGTGATATCGGCGATGGCGCTCATGGGACGGCTCCGATGGATGTGCGGCACCGCTAACATTGCCGGACGGGCTCCGCCAGGGGAACCCGCGTGGTCGGCGGTTCAAGGCGCGCTGGTGGCCTTTGCCAGCCGGTCGAAGCCCACCAGCCGCTCCACCAGCGCAGCCATCTCGCGCAGCGGGATCATGGTGGCGCCGTCGCTGGGCGCATGGTCGGGATCGGCGTGGCACTCGATGAACACCGCCGCCACACCCACGGCCATGGCGGCGCGGGCCAGCACCGGGGCGAACTCGCGTTGACCGCCGGAGCTGGCGCCCTGCCCGCCCGGCTGCTGCACGCTGTGGGTGGCGTCGAACACCACCGGGTAGCCGGTGCGGGCCATGATCGGCAGCGACCGGAAATCGGTGACCAGCGTGTTGTAGCCGAAGCTGACACCGCGCTCGCACAGCAGGATGCGCTCGTTGCCGGTGGAGGCGATCTTGGCGGCGACGTGGACCATGTCCCACGGTGCGAGGAACTGCCCCTTCTTCACGTTGATCGCGGCCCCGGTCTCGCCGGCGGCGATGAGCAGATCGGTTTGACGCGACAGGAACGCCGGTATTTGCAGCACATCGACCGCCGCCGCCACCTCGGCGCATTGCTCGGCGGTATGCACGTCGGTCAGCACCGGCATGTTGTAACGCTCACGCACCGCCGCCAGGATGTCCAGCCCGCGCGCCATGCCGATGCCGCGCGCGGCCCCGGCGCTGGTGCGGTTGGCCTTGTCGTAGCTGCTTTTGTAGATCACCGGCACGCCGGTCGCGGCGGAGATTTCGTCCAGCGCCGCCGCCATCTCCAGCGCGTGCTCCATGCTCTCGATCTGGCAGGGGCCGGCAATCAGCACCCAGGGACGGTCGTTGCCGATCTCGACGGCGCCGACGCGGACGGTCTTCTGCAACTCAGACAAGGCGGGCCTGCCGGACAGCGGCGGCGATGAAATCGCGGAACAGCGGGTGCGGGTCGAGCGGCTTGGATTTAAGTTCCGGGTGGTACTGCACGCCGACAAACCAAGGGTGGCCGGGGAACTCGACGATCTCCGGCAGGATACCATCCGGCGACATGCCGGAGAAGCGCATCCCGGTCGCCTCCAGCCGTTCCTTGTAGCGCACGTTGACCTCCCAGCGATGCCGGTGCCGCTCGCGGATCTCGGCGGCGTCGCCATACACCGCGCGCACCAGGCTGCCCTCGGCCAGCGCGGCGGGATAGGCGCCCAGCCGCATGGTGCCGCCCAGGTCGCCCCCGGCCTCGCGCCGCTCGACTTCGTTGCCGCGCGCCCATTCGGTCAGCAGGCCGACCACCGGCTCGTCGCAGGGGCCGAACTCGGTCGAGTTGGCGCCGCCGATGCCGGCCAGGTGCCGCGCCGCCTCGATCACCGCCATCTGCATGCCGAAGCAGATGCCGAAGAACGGCACCCGTCGCTCGCGCGCGAAGCGCACCGCCTCGATTTTGCCCTCGGCGCCGCGCTCGCCGAAGCCGCCGGGCACCAGGATGCCATGCACCCCTTCCAGGCGCGCCACCGGGTCGGACTGCTCGAAGATCTGGCTGTCCACCCAGTCCAGTTGCACGCGCACCCGATTGGCGATGCCGCCATGCGCCAGCGCCTCGGCCAGCGATTTATAGCTGTCGAGCAGGTTGGTGTATTTGCCGACCACGGCAATGCGCACCTCGCCCTCCGGTGCCAGCACGGTGGCGACGATCCGCTCCCACGCCGACAGGTCCGGCTCGCGGTCGAACGGGAGGGCGAAATGGCGCAGCACCTCGCGGTCCATGCCCTCCCGGTGGTAGCGCATCGGCACGTCGTAGATGGTGGCGACATCCAGCGCCGCGATCACCGCCTCCGGCCGCACGTTGCAGAACAGCGCGATCTTGCGGCGCTCGTTCTCCGGGATCGGGCGGTCGCAGCGGCACAGCAGCATATGCGGCTGAATGCCGACGTTAAGCAGCTCCTTGACCGAGTGCTGCGTCGGCTTGGTCTTCAGCTCGCCGGCCGAGGGGATGTACGGCACCAGCGTCAGGTGGACGAACATCACCTGGCTCGGCCCGAGTTCATTGGAGAGCTGGCGGATCGCCTCCAGGAACGGCAGGCTCTCGATATCGCCGACGGTGCCGCCGATCTCGATGAGTGCGAAGTCCACCGGCACGCCCTCGGCATCCAGCGCGTCGCGGGTGATCGCCTCCTTGATGGCGTCGGTGATGTGCGGGATCACCTGCACGGTGGCGCCCAGGTAATCGCCTCTACGCTCGCGGGCGATCACCTCGGAGTAGATGCGCCCGGTGGTGGCGTTGTCGCTTTTGGCCGCGTGGACGCCGGTGAAACGCTCATAGTGGCCGAGGTCGAGGTCGGTCTCCGCCCCATCGTCGGTCACGAACACCTCGCCGTGCTGATAGGGGCTCATCGTGCCCGGATCGACGTTGAGGTAGGGGTCGAGCTTGCGCAGCCGCACCGAGTAGCCGCGCGCCTGCAACAGCGCGCCCAGCGCCGCCGAGGCGATGCCTTTGCCCAACGAGGAGACCACGCCGCCGGTGATGAATACGTACCGCGTCATGGACCCTCGTCTTACAGCCGCCGCCGAGTCGCCGCATCCCCGCTTGCGCGAATGGCTGCCGATCAGTTGGTGGGAACGCTCGGCCCGGCCGGCTTGGCGGGTGCTGGAGCGGTCGCGGGGGGAGCGGCACCGGCCGGCAGCTTCGGCAATGCCGGCGCGGTCAGGGCCGAGGGCGGCGGCGCGTCGAGGATCGAGCGGCCGACGCCAGTGCCGCGGCTCAGCATGGCCAGCGACAGCGACAGTACGAAGAACAGCGTGCCCAGGATGGCGGTGGTGCGCGTCAGCAGGTTGGCGGTGCCGCGTCCGCTCATGAAGCTGCCCATACCTTGCGAGGTGCCGATGCCCAGCCCGCCGCCCTCGCTGCGCTGGATCAGCACGACGCCGATCAGGGCCAGGGTCACGAACAGATGGAGGATCAGCAGAACCTGGGTCATCGGGCTTCCTGTGGTGCCGGGCGCGTTCTAGCCGCCCGCGCCCGGATTGGGAAGCGCGGCGGCGGCGATGGCGAGGAACTCGGCCGCGTCCAGGCTGGCCCCCCCGACCAGCGCCCCGCCCACCTCCGGCAGCGCCAGCAGCTCCGCCGCGTTCGCCGCCTTCACCGAGCCGCCATACAGGATGGCGACCTCGCCGCCGGCGCCGCCAAGGATGTCCAGCAGGCGGGCGCGGATAGCCGCATGCATGGCGGTGATCTGCCCGTTGGTGGGCACGCGCCCGGTGCCGATCGCCCAGATCGGCTCGTAGGCCACCACGCCGGAAAAGCCGGGCGGCAACGAGCCGGCGATCTGGCCGCCGACCACCGCGACCTCGTGGCCGTCGCGCCGCTGCGCCTCGCTCTCGCCGACGCACACGATCGCGCGCAATCCGGCCGCCTGCGCCGCCAACACTTTCGCCCGCACCTGCGCGTCGGTCTCGCCGTGATGCGCGCGCCGCTCCGAATGGCCGAGGATGACCCAGCTCGCCCCGGCATCGGTCAACTGACCGGCGGCGATGTCGCCGGTGAAGGCGCCCGCCGGCTGTTCGTGGCAGTTCTGGCCGCCGGTGGCCACAGCGCTGCCGGCCAGGACGGAGGCGACGGCGGCAATGGCGGTGGCGGGCGGGCACAGCACCAGGGTCGCATCAGGGCAGCCGGACGCGCCGCCGGCGACGGCGCGGGCCAGGGCCACCGAGGCATCGAGGCGCAGGTTCATCTTCCAGTTTCCGGCGATCACCTGCGGCATGTCGGTCCCTCGTCCTGCGTCGGCGTGGTTGTGCCGGAGCATCGGTGGTAAGCGAGCCGGCGACGGCTGGCAAACAACCGGCGCGCGACCTATGGTGCGCGCCTTTTTCGATGGATATTCGTGATGCTCGGTTTCTTTCGCGGCTTTTTGAACACATGGCCTTCGCGCATCTTCTTCCTGGTGCTCGCCGCCGCGTTCGCGCTGTGGGGCGTGTCGGGCAAGAACCCGTTCGGCGCCGACGACAGCGCCGCCGCCACGGTGTCCGGCCACAAGATCAGCCTTGTCGAATTGCAGCAGGCCTATCAACAGGAACTTGCCCAGGTCAGCCGCATGTTGGGCGGCAAGACCGACCTGCCGCTGGCGCAACGCAAACAGGTCGCCGAGCAGGCGCTGGAGCGGTTGCTGACACAGGCGGCGTTGCAGGCCAAGGCCGACCAGATGGGCATCGCCGTGCCCGACGCGGCGTTGCGTCAGGCCGCATTCGACCTGCCGGCGTTCCGCGACGCCGCCGGCAACTACGACCGCAGCAGGATGCTCCAGGCGTTGCAGGCGAACGGCCTGACCGAACAGCGATTCGTGGAGTTGTTGCGTCACGAGCTGGCGCAGGCGCAGGTGCTGGAGGCGGTGCGTGCCGGGGCGCAAGCGCCGGAGACGCTGGTGCGGCAGGTCTATGCGTTCCAGCATGAGACGCGGACGGCGGATGCGGTCGACCTGCCGTTCGCCGCGGTGCCGCCGTCGACGCCGACCGAGGCGCAGGTGCAGCGTTGGTATGAGAACCATCCGCAGCGCTACAGCCATCCGGAATACCGCAAGATCAAGCTGGTGGTGCTGTCGCCGGAGAGCGTCGGCAAGGGCATCCCTGTCACCGACGACGAGTTGCGGGCCGCCTATGAGCAGCACAAGGGCGAGTACGCCACCGTCGCCCGGCGCAGCGTGCAGGTGCTGACGCTGACCGACGAGGCCGTCGCCAGCAAGCTCGCGGCGCAATGGAGCACCGGCGCCGACTGGGCCACGATGCAGCAGGCCGCGCAGGCCGCCGGCGGCTCGGCGGTCGAACTGCCGGACGCCAGCCGCGACGAGTTTCCGGCGCCGGAACTGGCCGAGGCGGCGTTCGCCACCAACCTCGACACGGTGGCGCCCCCGGTCCACGGCGCGCTCGGCTGGTATGTGGTGAAAGTGACCAAGGCGGTCGAGGGCGGCACCAAGACGTTCGAGCAGGCGCGCGAGCAACTGCGCGCGCAGGTTCAGGCCGAAAAGGCGTCCGACCTGATCGACACCCGCGCCCACACCATCGACGACAAGCTGGCCGGCGGCGCCTCGCTGGACGACCTGCCCGGCGACCTGGGGCTGGAGGCGGCGACTGGCACGCTGGATGCGCAGGGTCGCACCCAGACCGGCGAGCCGGCGCCGATCCCGGGCCCGCTGGAACTGCGCCCGGCGCTGTTGGCGGCGGCGTTCCAAGCCAAGAAGGGCGACGTGCCGAAGCTGGTGCAGGCTCCGGCGGCGGCGGGCGGCGGCGGGCAGTCGTACTATGCGTTCAGCGTCGAGGACATCGTTCCGCCAGGTCCGAAGCCGCTGGCAGAGGTCCATGACAGCGTGCGCGCCGACGTGATCCACGACGATGCGCACCATGTGCAGGACGCGGCGGCAGCCAAGCTGCTGACGGCGATCCAGGGCGGCGAGAGCCTGGACGACGCGGCCAAGGGCGCGGGCCTTGTGGTGCGCCACCTGCCCGCCGCCGGCCGCGCCAGTCCGCCCGAGGGCGTGCCCATCAATCTGGTGCAGCCGCTGTTCACGCTTGCCAAGGGGCAGCCGACCATGGTGGAGACGCCGGACGGGTTCATGGTCGCGGTGCTGACCGGGATCGTGACGCCCGATCCAAAAGCCGACCCGATCGGCGCCACGCAGATACGCGACGCGCTGAGCCGGGCGCTGGGCGACGATGCCGAGGCGGTGTTCGCCACCGCCGCGCGCAGTGCCGCGCGCCCGACGGTGAACCGGGCGATGCTCGACAGCCTCACCGCCAGCAACGCCGGCGAGTAGGCTCGTGCAGTCGCCCGACTATGCGAGTTTCGCCGCGTGCTACCGCGAGGGGCGCGGGCAGTTGCTGTGGGACCGCGCCGTGGCCGACCTGGAAACGCCGGTCGCCGCCTTCCTCAAACTGGCGCATGGGCAGCCGTATAGCTTCCTGCTGGAGAGCGTCGAGGGCGGCGCGGTGCGCGGCCGCTACTCGATCATCGGCTTCGCCCCCGACCTGATCTGGCGCTGCCAGGACGGAAGTGCCGCCATCAACCGGCAGGCGGACACAGCGCCGGATGCCTATGCGGCCGAGGAACGCCCGGCGTTGGACAGTCTGCGCGCCCTGTTGGCGGAGACCCGGCTGGAGGTGCCGGAGCACCTGCCGCCGATGTGCGGCGGGCTGGTCGGCTATCTCGGCTACGACATGGTGCGGCTGATGGAGACGCTGCCGACCAAGAACGGCGACGAACTCGACTTGCCCGAGGCGCTGCTGGTGCGCCCGACGCTGTTCGCCATCTTCGATAATATAACGGACCTGCTGACCCTGGCGGCGCCTGTCTATCCGCAGCGCGGTCGCGACGCGCAGACGGCCTGGGCCACGGCGCGCGCCCGGCTGACACGGGCGTTCGCGGCACTCGCCGGCGGCATTCCGCAGCCGGAAGCGGCAACTCCAATGCAGCCGGTGGGCGAGCCGTCGTCCAATTTCACCCGGGATGGCTTCATCGACGCCGTGGAACGGGCGAAGGATTACATCCGCGCCGGCGACGTGTTCCAGGTGGTGCCGAGCCAGCGTTTCTCGGTGCCGTTCACGCTGCCGCCGCTGGCGTTGTACAGGGCGCTGCGCCGCATCAACCCGGCACCGTTCCTGTTCTTCCTGGATTTCGGCAACTTCGCCGTGGTCGGCAGCAGCCCGGAGATCCTGGTCCGCGTGCGCGACGACGTGGTGACGATCCGCCCCCTCGCCGGCACCCGCCGGCGTGGCGCCACCCATGCCGAGGACCAGGCGCTGGCGGCCGAGTTGCTGGCCGATCCCAAGGAGCGGGCCGAGCACCTGATGCTGGTCGACCTGGGCCGCAACGATGTCGGCCGCGTCGCCGAGATCGGCTCGGTGCGGGTGACGGAGAGTTTCGCCATCGAGCGGTTCAGCCACGTCATGCACATCATGTCCGACGTGCAGGGCGCCTTGCGGCCGGGCCTGGACGCGCTGGACGCGCTGGTTGCAGGCTTCCCGGCGGGCACGCTGACGGGAGCGCCGAAAGTGCGCGCCATGGAGATCATCGAGGAGCTGGAGCCGACCCGGCGCGGCATCTATGCCGGCTGCATCGGCTACTTCGCCGCCAACGGCACCATGGACACCTGCATCGGACTGCGCACGGCGGTGCTGAAGGACGGCGTCATGCACGTCCAGGCCGGCTGCGGCGTGGTCGCCGATTCAGACCCGGAATCGGAGTACGAGGAGACACGGCAAAAGGCGCGGGCGTTGTTCCGTGCCGCCGAGGAAGCGGTTCTGTTCGCCAGCAAGGCTGACTGACGCCGGCGGCCCATCGTAGGCGACGAGGCCGCCGGCGCTGCATCAGTTTCCGTAATAAGGCGGCGGCGGCGGATAATAGGCAGGCTGCGGATTTTGCTGGTAGTACTGCTGCGGTGGTGGCGAGGGCGTCGTCGCCGCGCCCCCGACCGCGCCGGCGGCGCCGCCGAGCAGTGCTCCGGCCGCGGCACCACGTCCGCCACCGAACAACCCACCGAGCGCCGCGCCACCGCCGGCGCCGAGCAGCCCGCCGCCGATCGCGCGCTGGCCGGGACTATATGGGTTGGTGCAGCCGGCGACCGTGCCCGCCGCAAGCAGCATCAGGGCCATCGCCGCTTTCCGTGCGCCACGTTTCTGGTTCATGCACCGCTCCTTGTGTTACCACTGCACTCTGTAACGCAAATTATGCCAGCAAGTTGGCACATGATGACTTTTCGGAGGCATGATGTCGCGCATAGTGTTCAATCGCCTGGTCACAATGCTTGGCGGCCCGCTATGCGCCATCATGTTACTGGCCGCCTGCTGCCCTCGCGCGGCTCTCGCGGCCGAACCGCGCAGGGTGGCGCTGGTCATCGGCAACAGCGCCTACCAGCACGTCGATCCGCTGGCCAATCCCGCCGCCGACGCCCGGCTGATTGCCGCCGTCCTGCGCGGCCTGCATTTCGAGGTGGTCGGCGGCGGCGCGGCGCTGGACCTCGACAAGCCGCATCTGGAGGCGGCGATACGGCAGTTCCAGGCCGCCATCACGCCGGGCAGCGTGGCCCTGTTCTACTACTCCGGTCATGGCGTCCGTATCGGCGGCGTCAACTACCTGGCCCCGGTGGACACCGATCCGGCCAGCGAGGCCGACGCGGCGCACCAGATGGTGAGCGCCTCGGCGGTGCTGCGGGGAATGGCCGATCGCGGCACCGGCCTGAATATCCTGGTGCTCGACGCCTGCCGCAACAACCCGTTCCGAATGACCACCCTGGCTGCTGCCCCAACCGGCACCACATCCGGCGCCGCACCCGGCAGGGGCATCCGCAACGCCGACCCGCAGGCTGCGGCGGCATTTTCCGTGGCCGAAGGGCTGGCCGAGATGCAAGCGCCGCCACGCACCGTGATATCGTTCGCAACCCGACCGGGAGCGGTCGC
Organism: Rhodospirillales bacterium; assembly: GCA_043746535.1. GTDB lineage: Bacteria > Pseudomonadota > Alphaproteobacteria > Acetobacterales > Acetobacteraceae > CAVRQM01. Next base: position 4,366 of record JAYTQW010000159.1, on the reverse strand, counting down.
CAGCGACGGCGTTCCAGGCGCCCCGGACAGTCCCTACACCACCGCCCTGGCACATTGGCTGGGTGCGCCCGGCCTCCCGGTCGAGGCCGCGTTCGCCCGCACCGGGCAAGACGTGGTCCGCCAGACCGGCGGCGCGCAAGACCCGTGGCTGCTGCATACCGGCGGCATCGGCCCGTTGGTCCTGGCCGATGCCAACGCCAAAGCAATGCTCGCCAGCGTAGCGCCGGTCAGCGTGGCGCCCGTCAGCATGGCGACGGCCGCGATGCTGATGCCGGTCGTGGGTAAGACCGCCTGCCCTCCCGCTGGGCTGGAGGTGGTCCGCAACGGCAATCTGGCCGTGCGCTATGACGGCGGCGATCCAGCCGCGCCCGATCTGTGCCACGAGACGCTGGGCGGGGTGACACGGGTGCGTGCGTTGGGCATCTGGCCGGCAAGCTGGCCGGCGGCGATCCAGGCGGCGGCGGCACTGCACAACGTCCTGGGGGCGCCGCCGGGCGCCACCGAGAGCTTCTCGGTCGCGTTCAACCCGCCGGGCGGGATCGGCCGTTCCGAGGTGTGGCGCTTTACTTTGGTCAACGACGGCGCTGCCACGGCAAGCGTCGGCGGCGTCGCACGCGCGGCGCAGCGGCTGCACTGGGAGCAGGCGAACATCGGCCACCCCTATGTCGGCCGCGTCGACCTCCTGCTGGACGCCGCGACGGGCGTGGTGCTGGAACAATCCTATCGGCTGATCACCGGCGGCTCCGCCTGGGCGGATGGCTACTGGAGCCACTACGAAGGCGGTCTCCAGGCGGTGCCGGATTTTAGGGTGACGGCAGTGCGTCCACCCTGACAAACCTATGGAGAACCACCAAACCTATGGAGAACCGCCGCCTGTCCGCGTTGGATTTCCAGAGCAATCGCTATAGACCCCGCTGGAACGGAACCCTCGCGAACGCTGCCTATCGAACCGGAACCTGCAATGATCCGCGTCACACCCCTTATCGCGATCAACGAACGCGAGCTGCACGAGGATTTCGTGCATTCCTCCGGTCCAGGCGGCCAGAACGTCAACAAGGTCTCGACGGCGGTGCAGTTGCGTTTCGACGTGCGCGCCTCGCCCAACCTGCCGGGCGACGTGGCGCAGCGGCTGGAGCGGCTGGCCGGCGGCAGGCTCACCCGCGACGGCGTGCTCATCATCACGGCACAGAGCTACCGCACCCAGGAGCGCAACCGGCGCGATGCGCAGAACCGGCTGGTCGAGCTGATCCGGGAGGCTGCGGTGGCGCCGAAATCGCGCCGGCCGACCCGTCCGACATGGGGATCGAAGCTGCGGCGGCTCGACGCGAAATCGCGGCGTTCGGACCTCAAGGGACAGCGCGGCACGCCAGGGGCCGAGTGAGTGGCGCGGCGTGGCTGGGTCATGGCGGGCCTCGCCATCGTCGTGGCTGCGGGCGCGGCGGCGGCACTTTGGGCCGGGCGCACCCGGCCCGCGCCTCCGCCGCAGACGACCGAGGCCACGCCGGCGCGAACAACACCCGTGCAAACAACACCAGCGCAAACAACACCGGCGCAAATAACACCGGCGCAGGCGGGCAAAGTGGCGTCCCCAGTCACAGCGGCACCCGCCAGTGCTCCCAAACTACAGGCGATCTCACCGACCATCGCGTCCGACGGCCATTTCACCATCCGGCTGCTGGGACGATCAGGCGGCCCCTAGCAGCCCGGCCAACAACGATCGGGCGCTTGCCACCGCAGCCGCGGTGACGGTGTGACTGTCGCCGGGGTACAGCCGCAGATCAACCACCGCGCCGAGTTCGGCCAGGGCGGTGGCACTCGCGCGCACGCGCTCCGCCGGGATGTGCGGGTCGCGTTTGCTGCAACTCAGGAGCACCGGGATTCCGGCCAAGCGGCGTGACGCTGGGTAAGGCCCGACCGTCTCGCCGATCAGCCCGCCGCTGAAACCCAGCGCGCCGCCCACCGGATGCGGGCCACGCGCGACCGCCTCCAACGCCAGGCACGCCCCTTGCGAGAACCCCGCCAGCACGATGCGCGAATGCGGCACCCCGGCCACGACCGCGCGTCCGACCAGATCGGCGAGTACCGAGAGCGCCGAGTGAAGCTCCGCCTCGTTGCTGGCGAGCGGCTCCATGAAGCGGTTCGGATACCAGACATGCCCCGCCGCCTGCGGCGCCAGGCAGGCAACGTCCGGTCCGACCAGCGCCCGCGCCAGCCCCAGCATGTCGTCGGCGTTGCTGCCGCGCCCATGCGCCAGGATCAGCACGCCCGTCGCCCCGGCGAGAGATGGCCCCAGGCTCCCCACCGGCTGGCCGGCGTGGATGCCGGTGCCGCCGCTGCGCATGGCGCTCACAGCGGCTTCAGTCCACGCTCGATCTCGGCGCGGCGCGGCTCCAGGAACGGCGGCAGCGAGAGACTTTCGCCCAGTGTCTCCAGGCTCTCGTCGGTGGCGAAGCCGGGTCCGTCGGTGGCGATCTCGTACAGCACGCCGCCCGGCTCGCGCGCATACAGGCTGCGGAAGTAGAAGCGGTCGACCGGTCCGCTGGAACGCACGCCAAGCTGCTCGTAGCGCGCCACCCACGCCGCATACTCGTCGTCGCGGACCCGGAAGGCGACGTGATGGACCCCGCCGGCACCGGGCTGCGCCGGCCGCAGACCCGGCTCCACGCGCACATGCAGTTCCGCCGAGGGGCCGCCCCGGTCCATCTCGAACACATGCGTGGTAACGGCGGCATCGTCGGCGGCGGCGTAGGCGCGAACCAGGCGCATGTTGAGGATGTCGGTCAGGAACCGCTCCGATGGCGGCAGGCGCGGCACGCTGATGGTGATCGGGCCGAGGCCACGGATCTGGTGCGCGGGCGGCACCTCGGTGCGGTCCCACGCGAACGCCGGCCCCTCCCCGCCATCGACCACCAGCGCGAGGCGCTGGCCCTCCGTATCCTCAAACGCGAGCTGCTGGCGGCCATCCACCGCCGCGATGGGATCGTGCCGCACGCCGAGTTGGTCGAAGCGCGCAATCCAGTACTCCAGCGCCGCCGCATCGGCCACGCGCAGCGCGGTGCGCACGATGCTGTTGGTGCCGCGCCGCTCCGGCCCGACCGGCCAATCGAAGAAGGTGAGGTCGGTGCCCGGCTGCGCCACGCCGTCGGCGTAGAACAGGTGGTAGGCGCTGACATCGTCCTGGTTCACCGTCTTCTTCACCAGCCGCATGCCCATGACGCGGGTGTAGAAATCATGGTTCACCCCGGCCTGCCCGGTCACGGCGGTGAGATGGTGGATACCGCGTAGCTGCATCGGACGCTCCTGCCAGTGGCTGCGCTCAAATTGCGTTCGCGGCGACCGGCCCGCAAGCGGCCAAACTGCCCCGCTACCAAGGTTATGACCCGGCGGGCAGCGGCCATGCGCACTCGCGACTTCTAAAATCGCCCATCCGCGCCGAACCTGTCGAGATGTCGGAGTCGTCCACCGCAACCGGAAACCCCGCGAGGATCACCGCGCTGATCGTCGCCAGCGCGTTGTTCATGGAGCAGTTGGACGGCACCGTGCTCGCCACCGCCCTGCCGACCATGGCGCGCTCGTTCCATGTCGACCCGCTGCACATGAACGTGGCGCTGACCGCCTACCTGCTCAGCCTTGCGGTGTTCATCCCGATCAGCGGCAAGGCCGCCGACCGCTTCGGCAGCCGCACGGTGTTCCGCGCCGCCATCGTGCTGTTCACGCTTGGCTCGATCCTGTGCGCGCAGTCGCCGACGCTGCCGTTCCTGGTCGGCAGCCGCATCGTCCAGGGCCTGGGCGGCGCCATGATGGTGCCGGTCGGGCGGTTGCTGCTGCTGCGCTCGGTGTCGAAGGCGGAGTTGGTGCGGGCGATGGCCTGGCTGATGATCCCGGCCACCATCGGGCCGATCCTGGGACCGCCGGTGGGCGGCCTCATCGTCACCTACCTGGACTGGCGCTGGATCTTCTACATCAACGTGCCGATCGGCATACTTGGCGCCGTGCTGGTGACGCGCTACGTCGCCGAGGTGCGTGAGGTGGGGCCGGTCAGCTTCGACCTGACCGGGCTGGTGATGTCGGGCGTGGCGCTGTCCTGCCTGACCTTCGGCTTCGAGATGGCCAGCCGGGGCGTCGGCTCGGCGTGGCTGGTCGACGGGCTGCTCGCGCTCGGGGCTGGCTGCGCCGCGCTGTATGTGCTGCACGCGCGGGCGCACCCGCAGCCGGTGCTGGATTTCCGGCTGATGCGGATCGCGACGTTCCGGCTGTCGGTGCTCAGCGGCACGCTGTCGCGCATCGCCATCGGCGCCACGCCGTTCCTGCTGCCGATGATGCTGCAACTGGGTTTCGGCATGTCGCCGGCACAGAGCGGCCTGGT
>JAYTQW010000158.1:0-5471 GCA_043746535.1 Rhodospirillales bacterium | reverse complement strand
GGACCCGCGCGAGATGGCCGAGAGCGACCTGATCGTGATGTGGGGCGGCAACCCGGTGGCGACCCAGGTCAACGTCATGGCCCATGTCTCGCGCGCGCGAAAGGCGCGTGGGGCGAAGCTGGTGGTGGTCGACCCGTACCGCACCGGCACCGCCGCCGTGGCCGACATGCACCTGATGCTGCAACCGGGCACCGATGCGGCGCTGGCCTGCGCGGTGATGCACGTGGCGTTCCGCGACGGGATGGCCGACCGCGCCTACATGGCGGCGCACGCCGACGACCCGACGGCGCTGGAGGCGCATCTGGCCACGCGCGGCCCGGCCTGGGCGGCGGCGATCACCGGGCTGCCGGTGGACCAGATCGAGGCGTTCGCGCGGCTGTATTGCCAGACCGAGCGCGCCTACATCCGCTGCGGCTATGGCTTCAGCCGCAGCCGCAACGGCGCCGCCAGCCTGCACGCCGTCACCTGCCTGCCCACCGTCACCGGCAAGTGGCCGCACCTGGGCGGCGGCGCGTTCTGGAACAACGGCTCGATCTATCACTGGGACAAGACGCTCATCACCGGCAGCGACCTGATGGACCCCTCGGTGCGGGCGCTGGACATGAGCCGCATCGGCGCCGTGCTGACCGGCGACCGCCGCGACCTGGGGGACGGCCCGCCGGTCACCGCCATGCTGATCCAGAACACCAACCCGGTGGTGGTGGCGCCGAACAGCAACCTGGTGCGGCGCGGGTTCCTGCGCGACGACCTGTTCGTGGCGGTGCATGAGCAGGTGATGACCGAGACCGCGAGGCTGGCCGACCTGGTGCTGCCGGCGACGATGTTCCTGGAGCACGACGACATCTACCAGGCCGGCGGCCACAGCCACATCCAGATCGGCCCCAAGCTGGTCGAGCCGCCGGGAGAATGCCGCAGCAACCATGCGGTGATCGAGGCGCTGGCGGCGCGGCTCGGCGCGCGCCACCCCGGCTTCGGGCGCACCGAGATGGCGCTGGTCGACGCCACCCTGCTGGCCTCCGGCTGGCCGGATGCGGCGAGCGTGCAGGAGCGGCGCTGGATCGACGCGCAGGGCAGCTTCGCCGAGAGCCATTTCCTCGACGGCTTCGGCCACCCGGACGGGAGGTTCCGCTTCGCCCCGGACTGGGCGGCGCTGGGCCCCAACCACCACGCCATGCCGCGCCTGCCGGACCACATGGCGGCAACAGATGCCGCGACCCCCACGCACCCGTTCCGGCTGGTCACCGCGCCGGCGCGGCAGTTCCTCAACTCCACCTTCACCGAAACGCCGACCGGGCGCAGGCGGGAAGGGCGTCCGACCGCCAAGATCCACCCCGATGACGCCGCGCGCCTGGGCATCGTCGCCGGCGGGCGGCTGCGGCTGGGCAACGCGCTGGGCGAGGTGGTGGTGGAGGCGGAGCTGTTCGACGGCTTGCAGCCCGGCGTGGTGGTGGTCGAGAGCATCTGGCCGCACGCCGACTTCCCCGGCGGCGTCGGCATCAACGCCCTGGTCAGCGACGAGCCGGCGGCGCCCCTGGGCGGCGCGGTGTTCCACGATACGGCGGTGTGGGTGCGGGCCGAGGCGGGCGCGCTGGCGCTGGATCAGGCGGCGGATTGACGCTCAGAGCGGCAGGAAGATGTCTTTCAGAAGAATGCCGGGCGGGTCGAGCCGCACCGCCTCGTCGCCCAATATGCGGGTCTCGATGCTGCCATCTGCCGTGCGGCGATGATGGATGACGCGCCGCTTGTCCCAAAGGACCGCCAAATAGTGCTGGACGCTGGGCACCTGGAAATAGCCGTCCAGTTTCACGTTGCTGTCGTAACGCCAGGTGGACGGCGAGGCGATCTCGACCACAATGACCGGAGCGGCGACCTCGCGCACGCTGCCGACCAGCCGCTCGCCGCAATGTACCATCAGGTCGGGAATGAACATGCTGTTCGCGTCAATGCGAATACCGGCGCTGTCCTGCACCACTTGGCATGGCAATCCGCCTGAATCTATTGCCGCCCGCAAAAGCGTGTTGATGGCGTAGATGGCGTCTCCATGACCAATTGTCGCAGGCGCCATCGCAACCGGCACCCCGTCGAGCAGTTCGAAGCGCTCGTCAGTTGGTGGCGCGGGATGCCATTGCAGGAACTCTTCGACGCTCATCCGAAGTGTTGGTTTGGCCGAGGCTGACATGACCCATCTCCTGACTACAACACGCTACACTATCTAGCGGCTTAGCAGCATCTGGCGGCCTAGCGGCGAAGTCTGAGCATCCTCACCCCTCCGCCGCCGCGCGCAGCGCCGCCCCCGCCGCCAGCGGGCACAGCGGCAGGGCGGCCAGCAGCATCGCCGCCAGGAACAGCAGGTGCGAGCGCGGCGACAGGCCGCTGGCGACGGCCTCGGCGGCGCCGGCGCCGAAGATCAGCACCGGGATCGCCAGCGGCAGCACCAGCAGCGGCAGCAGCACGCCGCCGCGCCGCGCCCCCAGCACGATGGCCGCGCCCAGCGTGCCGAACAGCGACAGCAGCGCGGTGCCCGGCAGCAGCCCGGCCAGCAGCGGCCACAACGCGGCGTCGGGCAGCCGCAGCATGGCCGCCAGCGGTCCCGCCGCCAGCAGCAGCGGCACGCCCGTCACCAGCCAGTGCGACAGCGCCTTGTTCGCGGCCAGGCCGGCGGCGGGCAGGCCGGACAGCAGGAGCTGGTCGAGCGAGCCGTCCTCGATCTCCGCCCCGAACAGCCGGTCCAGCGGCAGCAGGGCGGCCAGCAGCGCGCATACCCAGACGATGCCGGGCGCGATGCGGCCCAGCGTCTCCGGCCCCGGCCCGATCGCCAGGGGGAACAGCGCCCCCGCCAGCACGAAGAACAGCAGCGCCGCCAGCGTGTCCGCGCCATGCCGCCACGACAGCCGCAGGTCGCGCGCCAGCAGTCGCCAAAACAGCCTCACGAGAACAGGCTCACCCGCCCAGCGCCAGCGTGGCCGCGTCCGGCAGCGGCAGCGGCAGGTGCGTGGCCGCGATCACCACGCCGCCGCCCGCCCGGTGCGCCGCCAGCGCCACGCCGAACCGCGCCACGGCCGCCGCGTCCAGCCCGAGCGTGGGTTCGTCCAGCAGCCATAGCGGCGCCCGGCGCAGCGCCAGCCGGGCCAGCGCCAGCCGCCGCGTCTGGCCCGCCGACAGCATCCGCGCCGGCAGGTCGGCCAGCATTCCCAGTCCGGCGTCGTCCAGCGCCCGCGCAACCGCGCCCGCATCCGCCCACAGCCGCAGGTTCTCGGCCGCCGTCAGCCCCGGCTTGATCGCGTCCAGGTGCCCCAGGTAGGCGACCCGCGCGCCATGCCCGGCGCGGTCCGACGCCGCCTCCTTCCCGTCCCAGCGCAGCGACCCCGCCGCCAGCGGCACCAGCCCGGCCAGCACCCGCACCAGCGTGCTCTTGCCCGCGCCGTTCGGCCCGGTCAACAACAGCGCGCCGCCGCCCGCCACCGACAGGCCGATCCCGCGCAGCACCAGCCGCTCGCCGCGAAAGGCGGCCATGTCCTCGCCATGTAGCAAACCCGTCCCCATCTGTGGACCCCTAACAGCGCGTGTGGTCTAACCGGGCGCACCGGTTCACACCTACCGAGGCAGCATCCCATGAAGACAGTCGGTCAGGACAGCCTGCGCACCAGCCGGGAGCTGGATGTGCATGGCAAGACCTACAGCTATTTCTCGATCCCCGCCGCCGGCGAGGCGCTGGGCCTGGATCTGAGCCGGTTGCCGAAGACGCTGAAGGTGCTGCTGGAGAACGTGCTGCGGTTCGAGAACGGGACCAGCTACACCGTGGACGACGCCCGCGCCTTGGCCGGCTGGCTGGAGCACGCCTCCTCCACCCGCGAGGTGCCGTTCAAGCCGGCGCGCATCTTGATGCAGGACTTCACCGGCGTGCCCGCCGTGGTCGACCTCGCCGCCATGCGCGACGGCGTGCTGCAACTCGGCGGCCGGCCCAATCAGGTGAATCCGCTGGTGCCGGTCGATCTGGTGATCGACCACTCGGTGATGGTGGACGTGTCCGGCACGCGCGACGCGCTGGACCGCAACGTGGACATCGAGTTCCAGCGCAACGGCGAGCGGTACGCGTTCCTGCGCTGGGGCCAGACCGCGTTCGACGATTTCCGGGTGGTGCCGCCGGGCACCGGCATCTGCCATCAGGTCAACCTCGAATACCTGGCGCAGGCGGTGTGGACCGCCGAACTGGATGGCCGCAGCTACGCCTACCCGGACACGCTGTACGGCACCGACAGCCACACCACCATGGTCAACGGCCTGGGCGTGCTGGGCTGGGGCGTCGGCGGCATCGAGGCGGAGGCGGCGATGCTCGGCCAGCCGATCGCCATGCTGATCCCCGACGTGATCGGCTTCCGGCTGACCGGCCGGCTGCCGGAAGGCGCCACCGCCACCGACCTCGTGCTGACCGTGACGCAGATGCTCCGCCGCAAGGACGTGGTCGGCAAGTTCGTCGAGTTCTATGGCCCCGGCCTGGACGGCATGTCGCTGGCCGACCGCGCCACCATCGCCAACATGGCCCCGGAATACGGCGCCACCTGCGGCTTCTTCCCGGTCGATCAGGTGACGCTCGACTACCTGCACCTGACCGGGCGCGACGAGGCGCGGATCGCGTTGGTCGAGGCGTACTGCAGGCAACAGGGGCTGTGGCGCGACACCGCCGCCCCCGACCCGGTGTTTACCGACACGCTCGAACTCGACATGGACACGGTGCAGCCCTCGCTGGCCGGACCCAAGCGCCCGCAGGACCGGGTGCTGCTGCGCGATGCCGCCAGCGCGTTCAAGGTGGAGTTGACCAAGAGCCTCGGCGTGCCCGCCAACGATACCGGCACCCGTGTCGCCATCGCCGGCCACAACTACGAGATCGGCCACGGCGACGTGGTGATCGCCGCCATCACCAGTTGCACCAACACCTCCAACCCGTATGTGCTGGTCGCCGCCGGCCTGGTGGCGCGCAAGGCGCGGGCGCTCGGCCTCACGCCGAAGCCCTGGGTCAAGACCTCGCTGGCGCCAGGGTCGCAGGTGGTAACCGAGTACCTGGACAAATCCGGCCTGTCCGCCGATCTCGATGCGCTGGGCTTCCAGACGGTCGGCTATGGCTGCGCCACCTGCATCGGCAACTCCGGCCCGCTGGACGAGGCGATTGCCGACGCCATCGAGGAGCACCGGCTGGTGGCGGTGTCGGTGCTGTCCGGGAACCGCAACTTCGAGGGCCGGGTGCATCCGAACGTGCGCGCCAACTACCTGGCCAGCCCGCCGCTGGTGGTCGCCTACGCGCTGCTCGGCACCATGAACGAGGACATCACCACCGCCTCGCTGGGCACCTCGCGCGATGGCAAGCCGGTCTATCTGCGCGACATCTGGCCCAGCAACGCCGAGATCAACGACATCGTGCATACCTCCCTCGACCGTGGCCAGTTCCTCAGGCGCTACGGCGAGGTGTTCGCCGG
>JAYTQW010000157.1:0-6627 GCA_043746535.1 Rhodospirillales bacterium | reverse complement strand
GCTGCGCGCCACCGAGGCCAACCTCGCCCGCGCCGAGGATCTGCGCGGCCAGTTGGAACGGCAGGCGGCGGGCTTGCGGCAGCAGGCGAAGCAGGCCGCCCGCCACCGCGCCGTCTCCGAGGCCATCCGCGCCGCCGAGCTGGAGCTGATGGCGATCCAGCGGGCACTGGCGGAGCGCGCCCGGACCGAGTCGGAAGCGGCGCTGGCGGTGGCCCATGCGGCGCTGACCGAGGCCGGGGCTGCTTCCGCGCTGGGCGCCGCGCACGCCGCCGCCGCCGCCGAGGCGTTGCCGCCGCTGCGGGCCGGGGCCGCCGATGCACAGGCGGCGCTGGAACGGGCGCGCGTGGCCGGCGAGCAGATCGCCGCCGAGGCTGGCCAGGCAGAGGCGGCGCTGCGGGCCGCATCCCAGCGGCGCGACCAGATTTCCCGCGACCTCGGCCATGCCGAGCAGGTGCGGCAGGACGCTTCCCTCGCCATCGCCCGCCTGGCCAATGAGGCTGCGCGTCTGGCGGCGGAGGACGCGGCGCACCCGCAACACTGGGCGGTGGCGGAGCGGCAGGCGGTCGACGCGGTGGCGGCTATGCGGGCGGCCGAGGCGGCGGCGCAGATCGCCACCGAGCGGTCGGCCGACCTGGTTGCCCGCCATCGCGCCGCGAGCGAGGCGCTGGCCGCCGCCGAACAGCGCGCCCGGCGCTTGGACGAGCAGGCGGCGCGGCTGCTGCGCGAACGCGACCAGGCGGCGGCACAGGCGGTCGCCCCGGAGCGGATCGCCGCCGCCGGGCAGGCTCGCGATGCCGCCAGGCAGGCCGTCTCCGCCGCACAGGCCGCGTTGGAGGCCGCCGAGCGGGCACGGGCGACGGCACAGGCGGCGGTCGCCGGCGTGCGCGAGCGGGCCGTGGCCGCCGACGCGGCCCGCGCGAAGCTGGTCGCGGCGACACAGGGGCTGGCCGAGCAACTGGCGGTCAAGGACGGCGAACGCTGGCCGCGCATGGTGGACCAGTTGACCGTGCCGGCGGGGCTGGAGGCGGCACTGGGCGCGGCGCTGGGCGAGGAACTCGAGTCCGCCGCCGACACCGGCGCCGCGCGGCACTGGCGCGAGTTGCCGCCGCTGGCCGAACCGCCGCCACTGCCCGGCGGGGCGCAGCCGTTGCTGGCGCTGGTGCGGGCGCCCTCGGCACTGGCGCGGGCGTTGTCGCAACTGGGGCTGGTGGACAGCGACGAAGCCGGGCTGGCCGGCCAACCCTCCTTGCGTCCCGGCCAGTCGCTGGTGTCGCGCGCCGGCGCGATCTGGCGCTGGGACGGCTACACCGTCAGGGCGGGCACGCCGAGTGCCGCCGCCGTGCGGCTGCAACAGCGCAACCGTCTGGCCGCCTTGCGCACGCAACTGGCCGAGGCCGAGCAGGCCGCCACCGAGGCCCGCGCCGCCCGCGCCAGCGCCGAGGTTGGCGAGCGCACCAGCGTCGAGGCCGAGCAACGCGCCCGCACCGCCCGTCGCGAGGCCGAGCAGACGCTGGAGCGCGCGCGCGCCGCCCTGGCCGCCCTCGCCGCCCAGGATGCCGCCGCCGCCGCACGCACCGCCGCCCTCGCCGATCAGGTCGCGCGCGCGCTGGCCGACCAGCAAGACGCCGCCGGGGCCGCGACCCAGGCCCGTGCGACGCTGTCGGGCCTCGCCGACCCCGCCGCCGGCCGTGCCGCCATGGAGCGCGCGCGCCTGGCCGCGACGCAGGCCCGCAGCGCCGAGGGCGCCGTCCGCGCCGCCCGTGACGGATTTGCCCGCGCCGCCGCCGGCCGCGCCCACCGTGCCGCCACCCTGGGCCGCGAGCAGGACGAGTGGCGCGGCCGTGCCGCCGACACCATCGGTCGCCTGACCGACCTGCGCGCCCGCGCCGCCGAAGCCGCCCGCGAGCACGCGGCGCTGGCGGCGGCCCCGGCGCACCTGGCCGCGAGGCGGGCCGACGCGGAGGCCACGCTGGCGGCGGCGGAGGCCGAGGCCCGCCGCACCGCCGCCGCTCGCGCATCCGCCGAGTCTGAGGCGACCGCCCGCGACCGCGCCGCCCATGCGGCGGAGGCGGCGTCGATCACCGCGCGGGAGCGGCTGGTCCGGGCCGAAGCAGAGGCGGCCGCCGCCGCACACGCATGGGGCAGCGTGGCCGAGCGCATCCTCGAACGCCTGGGCGCCCACGCCCCTCTGGCCCACGCTCCTCTGCCGGAACCGCCGCCAGGCTGCACGCCGGACACCGAGGACCGCACCCGCCGCCGGCTCGACCGGCTGACCCGCGAGGGCCACGAGATGGGGCCGGTCAACATGCGCGCCGAGACTGAGGCGGCGGAGGCCGACGCGCAGATCGCCACCATCCTGGGCGAAAGCGAGGCGATCGCCACCGCCATCGCCAAGCTGCGCGGCTCCATCGGCCATATCAACCGCGAGGGCCGCGAGCGGCTGGGCCAGGTGTTCACCGACATCGACCGCCACTTCCAGTCGCTGTTCAGCCGCATGTTCGGCGGCGGCCGCGCGCACCTGGCCATGGTCGGCTCCGACGACCCGCTGCTGGCCGGGCTGGAGATCTACGCGCAGCCGCCCGGCAAGAAGCTGGCGACGCTGAGCCTGCTGTCCGGCGGCGAGCAGGCATTGACCGCGCTGTCGCTCATCTTCGCGGTGTTCCGCTGCAACCCCGCGCCGATCTGCGTGCTCGACGAGGTGGACGCGCCGCTGGACGACGCCAACGTGGAGCGGTTCTGCACGCTGCTGGACGAGATGGTGCGGGAGACCGGCACCCGGTTCATGGTGGTGACGCACCACCAACTGACCATGGCGCGGATGGACCGGCTGTACGGCGTCACCATGCAGGAACGCGGCGTCTCGCGGGTGCTGTCGGTGGACCTCGCCTTGGCCAGCGCCATGGTGGACGCGGCGCGCCTGGCCGCCGAATAGCTTATCCGCTACCGGCTCGCCTGCGCCCGCGTCGACGCGGGCTGCCGGTGGCGGGTCCAGAACATGCGCGAGAAGATGTCGCTGCCGAGCAGGTGGTGCAGCACGGCCAGTCCGGCATGGGCGATGATGTATGCATAGGTCAGGTTCGCGAACAACTTGTGGATCGACAGCGCATCATGCGCGAGCGGGCTGCCGATGGTGACGTAGTAGATGCCGCCGCTCAGCGTCATCGCCGAGACCACCAGCAGGCCCAGTCCATGCACGGCACTGGCCAGCGCGCCGTCGCTGTCGTCGGGCGCGCGCAGGCTGGCCAGCCTGCGATACTGCGCGCCGGCATCGGCGGCCACATCGCGCAGCGCCGATGGGGAGAGCCAGGGCAGCAGCCGCACCAGCCGGGTCTCGCCCCGCCGCACCAGCATCCACACCCAGAACGCAGCCATCAGCGCGAGGCCGGCCAAGCCGACATATTGATGCTGGGCATAGATGAACGCCGGCGGATCGCCCGGCAGTGGCCGTCGCATGAACTGGCTGCTGGCGAGCTGGTTCACCACCACCAGCAACAGCAGCAGGTGCATGACGCGCGTGGTGTTCGAGCGGGGCAGCGTGTGGTCGGCATGGTTCGCCATGGCGGTCGCCTCAGTTCCTGTATTGGTTGTGGCAAGATTGGCAGAGCGCCTTCAGTTGCGAGACATCGGCCTTCAGCACGGCCGGGCGCTGCACGTCGGACAAGGCGGCGTCCGCTCGGGCGCGGAACGCCCCGAAGCGGCGGCGGATATCCTTCGCGCCGGCGCTGCTGCCCTTGATCTCCGCGCCGATGCGGCCCGCGTCGGTGGAAAAGGCGGTCAGCGCGGCACGCACCGCCGCCTGGTCGAACGCGGCCCGGCCGGACGACACCGCGTCCAGCGTCCTGGTCTGGGTGCGCCAGTTGCGCATAATCCCGCTCACCCCGGACGCCGCAAGCACGGCGGCGGGTGCGACGGTCAGCATGGCCAGAAGGCCGAACCAGGCGAGCCGAATTTTCATTGTGTGCAGTCCCTGTGGTAGCCGCTGCCGTCGTCGAACGTGCCTGACAAAACTTACCCCGTCCTGACAGGGTATCTTGGGGATAGACTCAACTGCGTAAGGACCGCGTAAGTTGCCGGCCCTACCGGGAACCATCCCGCCATTGTGGATCAGAGCCATGCGCCTGCTTGTCGTCGAGGATGAGGCCGAACTGGCGGCGTTGACCCGGCGCGCGCTGGAGCGCGGCGGCTTCGCGGTCGATCTCGCGGCCGACATCGCGGAGGCGGACGAGCATCTCGTGGCGGCGAAATACGATACCGTGATCCTTGATCTGGCGCTCCCGGACGGCAACGGGCTGGCGTTGCTGCGCCGGATGCGCGCCCATGGCTCGACCGTGCCAGTGCTGGTGCTGACCGCGCGCGACGGGCCGGAGGACCGGGTCATTGGCCTCGACGCCGGCGCCGACGACTACCTGGTGAAGCCGTTCCACATGCCGGAACTGATCGCCCGCGTGCGCGCCTTGCTGCGCCGGCCGGATGCGGCGTTCGGGGTGATGCTGAACCTCGGCAACCTCGTGCTCGACACCACCACGCGCCAGGTGCGCGTCGACGGCGCCGCCATCGGCCTGTCGGTGCGCGAGACGCAGTTGCTGGAGCAGTTGTTGCGCAATCAAAGCAATGTGGTGACGCGCGAGGTGCTGGAGCAACGGCTCTACAGCTTCGATTCCGACCTCGGCTCCAACGCGATGGAGGTGCTGGTGCATCGGCTGCGGCGCAAGCTGGCGGACACGCCGGCCACCGTGTCGGTGCATACCGTACGCGGGGTCGGCTACCTGGTGACCGGGACGGCATGACCCCTCGCCCATGGTCGCTGGCGGCGCGGCTGGGCTGGCGGCTTGGCGCGGTGATGCTGCTGACGGTGGCGCTGGCGGCGGTGGCGGTGGCCTGGCGGGCGATCAAGACCGTGCATGACCTGGACGATTTCGCGCTGCAAGGCCAGGTGCGGATGATCGTGGCCAACCTGCCGCCCGCGTTCGACGGCCACGACACCATCACCCTGCCGGACGATCTGGTGGGGCGGTTCCGCTCGTCGGACGGCGACAACCTGTTCATGGTCTATCACGACGGCCGCCTGGTCGCGACCTCCGACGTGGCGCTGGCGGCCATGGTGACGCCGCTGCTGACGCATCCGCTGCATTCCGGCTTCGTCCATGTGCGCGGGCTGGCGGGCCACGAGCGCGGCATGGTCGGGCTGCTGACCGAGTTGGGGCCGTGGCGGGTGGTCGTGCTGCAAGGGCGCGAGCAGACCAACGCGCTGGTCGGCAGCCTGATGGACAATTTCGGCCTTGCCGCAGTCTGGTTGCTGCTCCCGATCGGCGGGGCAATGATCCTGGTCGGCGTGCTGACTCTGCGCCAGGGCCTGCGCCCGGTGCGCGCGGTGTCGGCCGCCGCGGCATTGGTCGGCCCGTCGCACCCCGGCGCGCGGCTGCCGGTGGCGTCCCTCCCGCGCGAGATCGCGCCGCTGGTGCAGGCGGCGAACGAGGCGCTGACGCGGATGGAGCAGGCGCTGGTGACGCAACGGCACTTCATGGCCGACGCCGCGCACGCGCTGCGCACCCCGCTCGCGGTGCTGACGGCACGGCTGGACATGCTGGACGAGCAGCCGGGCGTGGCAGCACTGCGCCATGACGCCGACCGGGTGGCGCGGATGGTCGGCCAGTTGCTGCGCATGGGCCACCTGGAGGGCCTGCCGCTCGACGTGACCCAGCCGGTGGACCTGCGCGCGGTGGCGGTGGAGGCGATCAGCGGGCTGGTGCCGCTGGGCCTGCAAGGCCGGATCGAGATCGCGTTGACCGGATGCGCCAGCCCGGTCCCGGTGCGCGGCAACCATGCGGCGCTGGCGCTGGCGCTGACCAACCTGATCGAGAACGCGCTGGCGCACGCGCCGCCAGGGAGTGCCGTCGAGGTCAGCGTCACGCCACCCGCGACCATCTCCGTGTCCGATCGCGGCCCTGGCGTTCCGGCGGTGTTGCGCGAGCGCATCTTCAAACGTTTCGAGCGCGGCCCGGCATCGCGCGAGGGCGGCGCCGGGCTGGGGCTGGCGATCGTCGCCGAAATCGCCACAGCCCATGGCGCCACGGTGCGGGTCGCCCCGCGCGACGGCGGCGGCGCCGCGTTCGTGCTGAGCCTGCCCGCCAGCAGCGTCATCGCCGAGGCGGGGCCGAGCCGGCGGGCCGTACGGGTTTGACCGGGCGAGTTGCCGAGGAAGGCAGGCGAGGGCTGGCCCTCGACCCATTGGGGCCGCAGGCCCCAAACCCCATTGCTCAAGGTTGGCATCGCCCCGCCATGAGAAGGACCTTTCAAGAAGGTCGAGCGTGGGTGCGCACCGCTTACACAACGACAGAATATGTTATGACAACGTAACGTTTTAGGCGTGCGTAGGCCCGCTCACGCCAGGGCCGCGCCGAAGGCGGGCGCGCGGGGGCGCGCGCGATGCCCGGGCGGTGACCGCGAGGGCGTTGGCGGTTCCGGCGCCGGCGGCGCTGCCGCGCGCGCCTGCGCAGCAGGCGGCGCCGGGGCGGGCGATGGCGGCGGGGCTGGTGGTGGCGGTGGGTCGGGCGTTGGCTTGGGTGGCCGGTCCGGTCGCTGGAACAGCGCCGGCGGGAAGCCCGGCCCGGCCTCGATGCCCAGCAT
>JAYTQW010000156.1:0-10698 GCA_043746535.1 Rhodospirillales bacterium | reverse complement strand
GGCGCGGGCCAGAGCGGGCCGAGGCTGGCCGTGGTCGCGTGCGAGGTCGCCGCCACCAGCGCCACCGTCACCAGCACCGCCGCCGGCACCGCGAGCAGGCGGCGCAGCCGCGCCACCACCGCCCAGACCACGACGATGGCCAGCCCCTCCAGCGGCAGTTGCGCCACCGCCCGCACCGGCGCCAGGCATAGGCCGAGCAGCACGCCGGCCAGCATCGCCGCCGCCAATGCGTGCGGGATCGACGCCACCGCGCGCCCGAGCGGACGCCATAGCCCGGCCACCACGATCAGCGCGCCGGTGACCAGGAACGCGCCGACCGCCGCCGGAAAGCCGCCGGCCATCGGCCCCGAGGTCGCGAGCAGGGCCGCTCCCGGCGTCGACCAGACGATGCTGACCGGCAGCCGGGTGCGGCTGGCGGCGATCAGGCCGCCCAGCCCCGCCGCCATCGACAGCACGGTCAGCCCCGACGCCGCCTGCGCCTGGGTGGCGCCGGCGGCGAGCAGGCCGTGGACGATGACGGTGAACGAGCCGGCGAACCCCACCACGGCGGCGAGCAGACCGGCGCTCGCCGCCTGCCACGATGCCTCGCGCCAGATCAGCAGGGGGCGATCCCCTGCGCGTTCACATACAGCGAATACAGCGAGGTCTGGCCGCAGATGAACAGCCGGTTGCGCTTCGGGCCGCCGAAACAGACGTTGGCGACGATCTCCGGCACCGGCACTTTTCCGATGGTGGTGCCGTCGGGATGGATGCAATGCACGCCGTCGCCAGCCGAGGTCCAGATGTGGCCGCGCGTGTCGACGCGCAGCCCGTCGTACAGCCCGGCGTCGCTCTCGCTGAACAACGCCCCCTGCCCCACGCCCTCGCCGTCCGCCGCCACCGGATAGGCGCGGATCTGCGGCGTCACCGAGGCGTCGTGGGTGATGCCGGTGTCGACCACATAGAGCAGGCTCTCGTCCGGCGAGAACGCCAGCCCGTTCGGCCTGGTCATGTCGGTCACGACGGCGGCGATGGCGCCGGTGCCGGGATCGAGGCGATAGACCCGGGAGTGGCCGATCTCCGACTCCGCCGCGTCGCCCTCGTATTCGGTGTCGATGCCGTAGGTCGGGTCGGTGAACCAGATGCTGCCATCCGACTTCACCACCGCATCGTTGGGCGAGTTCAGCCGGCAGCCCTCGTATTCGGAGGCCAGCACCGTGCGGCTGCCGTCGAACTCGGTGCGGCTGATGCAGCGCCCGCGATGCTCGCAGGAGATCAGCCGGCCCTGGCGATCGACGGCATGGCCGTTCTCGTTGTTGGCAGGCTGGCGGAACACCGAGACCTGGCCGCTGCACTCGTCCCACCGCAGCAGCCGGTCGTTGGGGATGTCGGACCAGACCAGGTAGCGGCCGGCCGCGAAATAGGCCGGCCCCTCCGCCCAACGGCAGCCGGTGTAGAGCTTCTCCAGCCTGGTATGGCCGAAGATCAACGCGTTGAAGCGCGCGTCGAGAACGATGTGCGTCGGCTCCATGCGGACCGCCTCCCCTGTGTTGGCGCGACCATAACGGGTTGCGCGGTGAAGGCCAGAACGACCCCGCCATCCTCATAGGCATCGAGGCGGACAAGCGCGCCCGCGCGATAGGCATGAGCCGGGCGCGGTAGATGATCCTGCCGCGCCTCCAGCGCAGCGCCGTTGCCGCCGCCGGCGGGATGCATCCGCGAACGGCCAGGCGTGGTGGTGCCCAACGTTCCCAGCGGTCGGGGCAATACCAGCCTGAACCATCCCGGTATTGCCGTGACGCCCGGCACGCTGCCCGACCTGTGACCAACCGACCTGTGACCAAAGCTGCGGCGATGGGGCAAACCGCAACCGCACGCGGACGTTAGGGAGGCGCGACGGTGCAAACATTTCAAAGGAAAGACAGTATGATGATTATTCGCAAGCGCCTGATAGTCGGTGCCGGCGCGGTCGCGCTGACGCTGTTGGCAGGCTGTGTCCGCGAACCCCGCGGCGTCGTCGCGCCGAGCGATCCCAGCGGGCAGGGAAACGGCGGCCCAAGCAACCCCAACATCTCCGTGACGCCAGGCACCCCGCCCGACCTGCTATCGAACCCGTAGTAACGACGTCGGCTGACGCGGCGCTTCCGCCGTATCATTGCCGCAACTATCGTGGACACCGTGGCATGCGCCGCCCTGGCGCGTGCCTCGGGAGCGTCCATGGTCGAAAATCCCAATCGCGGCATCATGCTGATGGTGGCCGCCACCATCCTCTTCTCCCTCTCGGACACGTTAGCGAAATATCTGACCGGGGCGCTTCCGGCGGTCGAGATCGGCTGGATCCGCTACGTGGTGTTCGTGCTGCTGGCGCTCTCGCCGTTGGCCCGGCCAGGCCATGCCAGCCTGCGCGCGCGCCGGCCGTGGTTGCAGGTCGCGCGCGGGCTTGCCATGGCGGGGTCGGCGCTGTTCTTCATCCTGGGCCTGTCGAGCCTGCCGATGGCGGAGGCGGCGACCATCAGCTTCGCCTCGCCGCTGCTCATCACCGTGCTGGCGGTGCTGTTCCTGGGCGAGACGGTCGGGCTGCGCGGCTGGCTGGCGGTGCTGGCAGGGTTTGCCGGCGTGCTGGTGGTGATGCGGCCGGGAACCGGCAGCTTCCATTTCGGCGCGATCTACGTCATCGCGTCGGCGTTGCTGTGGTCGGTGGCGATCATCGTCACGCGGCGGATGTCGGGCACCGAACGGCCGACCGCGACGCTGCTGTGGACGGCGGGCACCGGGCTGATCGTGCTGAGCGCGCTGCTGCCATTCGCCTTTGTGCCGCCCGGCCTGCATCAACTGGCCATTGCCGCCGTGCTTGGCGTGGTCGCGTCGGCCGGTCAGTGGCTGGCGATCCTGGCCTACCGCCATGCCGGCGCGTCGGTGCTGGCGCCATTGTCCTATGGACAACTGATCTGGTCGTCGAGCCTCGGCTTCCTGGTGTTCGGCACCATGCCCGACCTGTGGACGGCGGTCGGCGCCGTGTTCATCATCGGCAGCGGCCTCTACACCATCCACCGGGTCAGGGGCCGCGCGGCACCTCTGCCGGCACATGCGGCAACTCCCGCCTCCAGTTAGGTCCGCTTCCAGTCAGACCCGCTTCCGGTCAAGGCAGCGCGGCGACCTCGTCCGCTGGCGCCCCGCGCGCGAGCATCGCCTGCACATGCTGGCGGTAGCTGCTGGCCAGGGTCAGCGTCTTCGAATGGTAGTAGCCGGCGGCGATGTTCCAGTCATGCGTCGGCGTGGCGGCCCACAGCGTGCGCAGGAACAGGGCGGCGTAGTGGGCATTCACATTCGGGTCGAACGCATCCGCCAATGTGTGGAACGCGGCCGGATGCTGTTGCAGGTTCACCTGCATGCAGCCGACATCGACCGATCCCGCGCCGCTGGCCAGCGCCCGCGTCACCGCCGCCATCGCCTGCCGCTTGCTGGCGAAGAACAGCGAGTCGCCGTCGACATTGACCGACCATGGCCACGGTCGCGTCTGGTGGGTGTGCGGATCGGCCCGCCCGCTCTCCACCTTGGCGATTGCCGCCAGCAGGCCCGGCCTGGTATCGAGATCGTTCTCGGAGGCGGCGATGGCCTGCTCGCACATCGACGACGCGGTGCCGTCCAGCACCAGTTGCGGGCGCCCTCGCCGCGTCGGACGGCCATCTTTCTGGCCGGGCAGCGACTGCGGATCGAGCACGAAGCGCGGGGCAGGCTGCGATGCCAGCGGCGCCCAATTCACTTGTGCCGGCGGCGTGCAGCCGACGAGCGCAAGGACAGCCGATCCGAGAAGCCAGCACGCGCGGGCGGAATAATGCATGCGTCATCTAGTGCCGCCGTGCCGCAGGCGGAAAGCGACATTGATTGACAATTTCGTCAGCCGGACGGCGCCGCGGCGATGTGGGGCGACGCGGAATGCTGTTGGCGCGGCGACCTCGCGGACGTATCAGCGTCCTTATGAACGCATTGACAAGCAGCCTGGTCGTCGCCGGCATCGTCTTCGCCGGCGCCATGGTGGGATTGTTCGCCTCGCGCCTGCTGCCCGACACGCACATGACCCGCGAGACGCAGGACGTCATTCGCCTCGGCACCGGCATGCTGTCCGTCCTCGCCTCGCTGGTGCTCGGCCTGCTGATCGCCACCGCCAAAGGCGCTTCGGACAACACCGTGCAATCCCTGCGCGGGTACGCCGCCGACCTGATCCTGCTGGACGAAACCCTGCGTGACTATGGCGACAGTGCCCAGCCCCAGCGCGCGCTCCTGCGCCAATACACCGCCCGCACGCTGCAAGACATCTGGCCGCCGGATGGGAAGCGCGCGCCGGTGCTGGAGAGCCGTCGGACCACGCTGCTGCTGGAGCGGGTGCGCGAGTCGATCCGGGCGCTGCGCCCGGTCGATGCCGGGCAGAAATGGCTGATGGATCAGGCGTTGCAGGTCAACATCACGCTGTTGCGGCAACGCTGGCTGCTGATCGAGCAGCAGGAGGCCAACATCCGCCCGCTGGTGCTGGCGGTGCTGGTGTCCTGGATCACCGTCATCTTCGCAAGCTTCGGGCTGAACGCGCCGCGCAACGCCACCGTGGCCAGCGCCTTCCTGGTCTGCTCACTGGCGATCGGCGGCTCGATCTTCCTGATCCTGGAAATGGACCGCCCGTTCGCCGGGCTGCTGCGCGTGTCCAGCGCGCCGTTGCGCAACGCGCTGGACCACATGACGGTCGATAGTGGCGCGACGGCCACGCAGGGCGGGATTGCGCCGCAACGCTGAAACAGCGGCATCCTTTGATCGACGGCGACGGCGAATCATGACATTCAATTCGGGTGATATCGCACCGCGCCCAAACTACCTGCGCCCAACGGCGGCTTAACCCTGCCGCGCGGGCATGGCCCCTCCACCACCAGCCAGGGGGGGTTGCCTGATGCCCGTTCCATATGCCTCCGACGACCTGAACCGCGCCTTCGCCGGCCGCACGCTGACGCGCGGGCGCAGCCTGGTGCTGATCGGCGCGGTCGAGCTGGCGTTGGACGCCGACCGCATCACCGGCAACGTGGATGACGCCGGCACCGACTACATCGCGACCATCACGCCGTCCGCCATCGGCAACCGGGTGGCGTTCGACAATCGCTGTACCTGCAACCACCCCGGTTGCGTGCATCTGGCGGCGACGGCGTTGGCCGCCCTCGACCGCTACCCGGCGTTGCGCAAGGCGGAGCAACGCAGCTTCATCGACGGCCTGACCAAGGTGGCGCCCAGCCAGGAGCGCCGCCGCGCGGCCTTCGAGGTGGCTGCCGGTGAGCCTCCGGCAATCGCCTGGGTCACCAGCACCCTGGTCGGCGAGATCAGCGGCAAGCGCGAGCTGCGCAGTCCGGCGCAGTTGCTGGCCGACCCCGCCAGCGGGCCGCTGACGCAGGCGGTGGCCCGCCTGCTCGGCGGTGGCGAGGCGACCCGCACGCCCATCTCCAGCGCCGCGTTGCCGACCATGCTGGAGCGTCTGGTGATGTCCGGCCAGGGCCGCTGGACCGCGAGCGCCCGCAAGCTGATCGCCGGACCCGAGCGCATCTTCGCCAGCAGCCTGCCGCCCAAGCTGCCGCCCGGCTCCGCCGTGCTGCTGAGCGATGCCGGCCCGTGGTATGTGGACGCCGCCACCGGCATGGTCGGACGGGTGCAGTTGCGCCGCGCCGCCGGCAAGCCGGCGCCGGTGTTGCGCGCGCGGGCGAAAGCGGCGCCGGCGCCGGTGCGCCGCCCGGTCGCCGACCATGCGCCGGTCATCGTCGACGGCGTGCCGACGCCGGTGCTGCGCATGACCCGCGTGCAGGCGCCCGACGAGGGTGGCCGGCCGCAGACGGTGGATGCGCTGACATTGGCGTTCGAGTACGAGGGCGCGCGCGCCGTGGGCGAGGATACCCGCCAGTTCGTGCGCGTGAACGGCCCCGCCGGCCCCACCTTCGTCCGCCGCGACGCCGATGCCGAGGCCGCCGCGTTCACCACGCTGACGCCCGAGGGCTTCGTGCAGATGCGCGTGCCGGACGGAAAGTCCGCCCGTGGCCAGCGCGTGTTCATCTTCCACAGCCGCGACGCCAGCGAGGCCTGGCACCGCTTCATCACCCAGCGCGTGCCGGCCCTGGTGGCGCAGGGCTGGCGCAGCCTGATCGACCGCGACTTCGGCCCGCGCCTGGTCGAGCGGGTCGGCGTGTTCGACATGCGGGTGGCCGACGTGAAAAGCGGCGACGGCAGCGTGTCGGGCAGCTTCTCGCTGGAGTTCGGCATCGAGATCGACGGCGTGCGCCACCAGTTGCTGCCGATCCTGACGCACCTGATGGAGCGCGGCGGCATCGACGCGGCGCAGGTGAGCGGCGACGAGCTGACCACCTCGTTGTCCGACGGGCGCATCATCAAGCTGCCGGCCGAGCGCATCCGCCGGCTCCTGGCGGTGATGGGCGACCTGATGGACTCGGCCGACCGCACGCCGGAGGGCACGCTGGTGCTGCCCGACGCCGAGGCCGCCGCCGTGCTCGACCTGGAGGATCTGCTGGAGACCCGCTGGCAGAACGCGGCGGCGATCGAGGCCTATGTCGAACGCTTCCGCACCCAGCCGGAAATCCTGCCGGTGGTGGTGCCGGCCTCGTTCAAGGCGGTGCTGCGCCCGTACCAGCACCACGGCGTCGACTGGTTGCAACATCTGCGCGCGCACGGGCTGGGCGGCTTCCTGGCCGACGACATGGGCCTGGGCAAGACCGCGCAGACCATCGCGCACATGGTGGTGGAGCACGCCGCCGGTCGCCTGGGGGAGCCGGCGCTGATCGTGGTGCCGACCAGCCTGGTCGCCAACTGGACCGCCGAGCTGACCAAGTTCGCGCCGCATCTGCGGGTCGTGGTGCTGCACGGCCTCGACCGCCACGAACGCCGCGAGCAGTTGGACGGCATCCAGGTGGTCATCACCACCTACACCGTGCTGGCCCGCGACGTGGAGGAGATGAAGGAGCGGTCCTGGGCGATGGTGGTGCTGGACGAGGCGCAGGCGATCAAAAGCCCGGACGCCAAGGCCACCCGCGCGGTCTGCCAGCTCAACACCGGCCACCGCGTCTGCCTGTCGGGCACGCCGATCGAGAACAACCTCGAAGAACTGTGGTCGCAGTTCGCCTTCCTGATGCCCGGCCTGCTCGGCGACCGGCGCGGCTTCGCCAAGCGGTTCCGCACGCCGATCGAGAAGCGCGGCGACGACATGCGCCGCACCCAGTTGGTGCGCCGCATCGCCCCGTTCATCCTGCGCCGCACCAAGTCGGAGGTGGCGACCGAACTGCCGCCCAAGCATACCATCCTGCGCCGGGTGACGTTGCCGCCGGAACAGCGCGAGCTGTACGAGACCATCCGCGTCACCCTGTATGAGAAGGTGCGCGAGCAGGTGGCCGACCGCAGCCTGGCGCAAAGCCGCATCGTGGTGCTCGACGCGCTGCTGAAGCTGCGGCAGGTGTGCTGCGATCCGCGATTGGTGAAGCTGCCGTCGGCGCGGCTGGTGGAGACGTCCAGCAAGCTCGACGAGCTGATGGAGATGGTCACCGAGATGATTCCCGAGGGCCGCCGCATCCTGCTGTTCTCGCAGTTCACCTCGATGCTCGACCTGATTAAGCCGCGCATGGTCGAGGCCGGCATCAAGTTCGTCGAGCTGCGCGGCGACACCCGCGACCGGGGCGCGCCGGTGCGGGCGTTCGAGGCCGGCGAGGTGCCGCTGTTCCTGATCAGCCTGAAGGCCGGCGGGCGTGGGCTGAACCTCACCTCCGCCGACACGGTGATCCACTACGACCCGTGGTGGAACCCGGCGGTGGAGGATCAGGCGTCGGACCGCGCGCACCGCATCGGCCAGACCAAGTCGGTGTTCGTGTACAAGCTGATCGCCGCCAACACGGTCGAGGAGCGCATCCTGGAACTGCAACAGCGCAAGGCCGAACTGGCGCAGATCGCCTTCAGCGACACCAGCGACTTTTCCGGCATGGATGGCGACGACATCGACTACCTGTTCGGCGCCAACCAGGAGCGTGACGCGGCCTAGCGTCGGCCGCTTTAAGGGTTCGTCTTGGCGGCGGCCGGAAGCCACCACTTCACCGGCTTCGGCTCCTTCGCGGCGCGCGGCTTGGCGGCGGGCTTTGGCCCCGCCACGCGCGGTTTGGCGATCCGCGCCGGCGCACGCTTCAACTCCGGGATCGGGGCGGCCGCGGGAAGCGCCGGAAAGATGCCCGCACGCGCCTCTTCCAGCCTCGCCTGCAACGCGTGGCGGTCGTGGTCGGCCTTGGTCAATGCCTGCCGCTCCGCAGCCAGGGCCGCCTGCTCCTCGCGCAACTGGACCCGCAGGGCGGCGGCGGTGGCGATGGCGGCCTGGGTGCGGCTGTTGGCCTCGCTCTGTGCCAGTTCGGCATGGCTCAGCCGCGTCTGCAACGAGCGGATGTTGCTCTGCGCCGCTTCCAGCGCCCGCTCGGCCTGCCGCAGCCGCTGTTCGGCCGCTTGGCGGTGGGCGTCGTCCGATGCGGGCTCGGGTGGCGGCGGCTGCTGGGCGGCGTCGCGCGGGCGCGTGTTGGACACATGCACGACCGGCACCTCGCCATCCTGCACGAAGCGGTGGCGCCTGGGCGCGGCGCCGTTGCTGGTCCGGCTTTGCTGCGGCGAGCCATGCTGCGGGCCGCGCGGTTGCGGGTTGCGCGGCTGTGGGCTGCTGGAACTCAGCATCGCGAGCGACTGACGCATCCGCGCCTCGGACTGCTCCGATGAAGTCGCATCGTCTTGTTCGCTGTCCTGCCCCAGAGGGCCGGTCAGTATCGTGTTTGTGGACATTACTTGTGTGATCTCACGGCAATTGAGCGATGACCGGCGTGCAAACATAATCACGATTCGCATGATATGGCACGAGGCTTAATCGTTTATTACCGACGAAGCCGACGCTTGTCTATATCGGCCATGGCATAGCTTCGATACGCCAGCATCACGGCACAAACCAAACTAGAAATCGCTGTCATGGTCCCGGCATGATTGCGGCGACTTGCGAATTTCGCCTCAGCCCGGCGGCGCGCTGGCCTTGTTCAGCAGCGCCATCGCCTCGGCCGGCAACGCCAGCGTCGCCGCGCGCACCAGGTCGGCCAGTTGCTCCAGGTTGGTGGCGCTGGCGATCGGCGCCGTCACCGCGGGTTGCGCAATCAGCCAGGCAATCGCCACCTGTCCCGGTGTTGCATGAAGTTCGGCGGCGACAGTATCCAGCGCCCCGATGATGCCCAGGCCACGCTCGTTCAGGTATTTCCGCGCGCCCTCGCCGCGCGGCGACTTGCCGAGATCGGTCTCGGTGCGGTATTTCCCGGTCAGGAAGCCCGCCGCAAGTGGGTAGTAGTTGATGACGCCAAGTCCCTCCGCCGCGCAGAACGGTCCCAGTTCGGCCTCGAAACCTTCCCGTTCGAGCAGGTTGTAGCGCGGCTGCAACGTCTCGTAGCGCGGCAGACCGAGCCGCGCGCTGGTCGCCAAAGCCTCCCGCAACCGCGCGGCGGTGTAGTTGGAGGCGCCGATGGCGCGCACCTTGCCCTGCTGGACCAGGGTGGCGAACGCGCCCAGCGTCTCCTCCAGCGGCACCGAGGCATCGTCGGCGTGGGCCTGGTACAGGTCGATATGGTCGGTCCGCAGCCGCAGTAACGATTGCTCGACCTCGCGAATGATCCAGTTTCGCGACAGCCCGGTGTCGCCCGATCCCATCCGCATGCCGACCTTGGTGGCAATCACCACGCGGTCGCGCTGGCCGGATCGTTGCAGCCAATCGCCGATCAGGCTTTCCGACTCGCCGCCCCGATGGCCATCGACCCACGCGGAATACACGTCGGCGGTGTCGATGGCGTCGAAGCCGGCATCGATCCAGGCATCGAGCAGCCGGAACGAGGTGGCCCGGTCCACCGTCCAGCCGAGCACGTTGCCGCCGAACATCAGCGGCCCGACGGCGATGCCGCTGCGGCCGAGCATCCGTTGCCGCATATCAGCCTCCGTCGTCCTGCTTCGTCTTGGTGGCGGCACCGGAGTCGTCGGTGGACTCCGGCGTATGATGCGCCGTCTCGCTGGCATAGCGGTCGTCGCTGCCACGGGCGGCGGGATTGTCGCCGCGCGGTCGTTCCACGTTCGTCTTGTCGCTGTCGCGCTGACTGGGCGCCGCCACCTTGGGGTTGCGCGCCGAAGGTATCGCCTGGTTGGCGCCGTCGCGTGGATCGCTCATGTCGTCTGCCTTTCCCATAGGCCGGTCCAACGATCCGCGCGCGCCGGGGTTTGCCTTCACATGACACGGCGATCGAACGTTGCGGGCGGTGCGCCGCGAAAAACCGGGCTAGGCTGGCCGCCTGTCGACACACGGAGCCACCATGCCCAGCTTCACCGAACCCTACCTCGCATCGCCCGGCCGCTACGAGCGGGCGCAGTTTCGCCGCAGCGGGCGCAGCGGCCTCGACCTGCCGGCGATCTCGCTGGGCCTGTGGCACAATTTCGGCGGCGCCGACGTGTTCGAAGCCGGGCGCGCCGTGCTGCGCCGCGCGTTCGACCGGGGCGTCACGCATTTCGACCTGGCCAACAACTATGGCCCGCCGCCCGGCTCGGCGGAGGAGCATTTCGGCCGCGTCATGGCGCTGGACTTCCACGCCCATCGCGACGAACTGGTGATTTCCACCAAGGCCGGCTGGGAGATATGCC
>JAYTQW010000155.1:0-10055 GCA_043746535.1 Rhodospirillales bacterium | reverse complement strand
CTGGCCGCCCTGCCAGCGCGCGATGGCGTCCCGTATTGCTTGCGGCTGGCCAAAGCCGAGTGCCGCCAACGATGCCGGCGCCAGCAGCGCGTCCGTGCGCGCCGCCCAGCCCTCGCCGCCCGGCACCGCACTGAACACCTCGGCGTAGCGGCGCGAGACTCGCAGCAGATGCCGCAGCAGCGTGGCCGCGAACCCGCCGGTATCGGCGAAACCCATGAACGCCGCCACCGCCGCCAGCCGCCCAACGTCGTCGGGCAGGCTGTGCGTTTGTCGGTCGGCGACCATCTGCAATCGATGTTCGACCCGGCGCAGGAAGCGGTAGGCGGCAATCAATTCGCCCGCCGCGCGTGCGCCAAGCCGCCCGGCGCGGGCCAGCAGCCGCAGCGCCGCCACCGTGGCGGACACACGCAGCGCCGGCGTGCGCCCGCCCCACACCAGTTGCAGCGTCTGCGCCACGAACTCGACCTCGCGGATGCCGCCCTGGCCCAGCTTCAGGTTGTGGCCGAGCAGCCGCATGGCCGGATCGTCGGCGGCGGCCAGCCCGGTGCCCTTGTGCTGGTCGATGCGCCGCTTCATCGCGTGCAGGTCGGCCAGGGCGGCGAAATCCAGCCCGCGTCGCCATACGAACGGCCGGATCGCCTCCAGAAAGGCCGTGCCGGCCGCGAGGTCGCCGGCCACCGGGCGCGCCTTCAGCATCGCCGCGCGCTCCCAGTTCTGCGCCATGCCCTCGTAATAAGCGAGTGCGGCCTGTAGGACGACGCTGGGGCCGGTTGCCGCCGGGTCGGGGCGCAGGCGCAGATCGGTGCGAAAAACATAGCCATCGGCGTCGCGTCGTTCCAGCAACGCGACCAGATCGCGCGCCATACGTATAAAGACGTTCCTGGCCGGATTGTCCCGGCTGACGCACGCTTGCGGGTCATGGATCAGCACGAGGTCGATATCGCTCGAATAGTTCAGCTCACGCCCGCCCAGCTTGCCCATCGCCAGCACGATGAAGCCCGAGCCTTGGCCGGGGGATGCGCCGACATCCGGCAGCATGAGCTGGCCCTCGGCATGCGCCGTGCGCAGCAGATGATCCACCGCCTGGCGCAGCGCAGCGTCGGCGAGATCGGACAGTGCGCCGGTCACCTGCGCCAGCCGCCACAGCCCGCCGATGTCGGCCAGCGCCACCACCAGGGCGATTACCCGTTTGGCGGCGCGCAGGGCACGGGCGACCACGGCGCGCGGCGCCTCGGGCGACAACGCCGCGAGGGCGCGATGCGCCCGCCCGATCACCCGGTCCGGGCCATCCGCCGCGAAGTCGCAAACGCTGGCGGGTTCGCGCAAAGCGAGATCGGCGAGATAGGGCGAGTTGCCGCCGAGCGCGCGCAGCAGCGCCGACCCGCGCCCGCTGACGGCCAAGGCGGCGCAGGCTGGGCCGAGAGCCGTGAACCCCGCCACCAGCCGCTCCGCCGCCGCCGCATCGAACGCGGCGGGCCAGACCGCGCCCGTGATGGCAATATCGGGCGCGTCGGTCTGGTCGAGGTCCATGCGCCGGCAGGCTGCCCATGAGCGCCACCGCCGGTCAAGCGACGCGTGAGGCGGGGCAGTGGCTACGACGGCTGCTGCAATCCCTGCTGGCTCTGGCGGTCGTGGCCCTGCTGGCCATCGGCGCGCTGACCTGGCGGCTGGCGGAGGGACCAATGGCGTTGCCCTGGCTCGCGCGGCGGATCGAGGCGGCTGCCGCCGCGCACGGCCAGAACCTGCATGTGGCGGGGGTCACCCTGAGCTGGGCAGGGTTCCGCAGCGCCGAGGGATCGCCGCTGCTGCTGCACCTCTCCGGCCTGCAAATAGGCGATGGCGCACAGGCCGCCAAATTGGCCGAATTGGAGGCCAGTTTTTCAGTGCCGGCATTGGCGTTCGGCCGCGTGCTCCCCGACACGGTCATCGCTACCGGCGCGCGGTTTCACCTGATACGGGATGCGGGCGGCGGCCTGACCGTGGCGGGGATTCCCGCCAACACGCTCCCGTCCAATCCCGCAAGCCAGCAGCCGTGGCCCACGCAACTGCGGACGCTGATGCAACCTGGCGGCGCGTTGGCGGCGTTGCTGCACCTGCACCTGCACGGTGCCCACGCGACACTCGACGACCAGAGCAGCGGGCTGCGGGCCGAGCTGAATCCGGTCTCAATCGACTTGGATCGCACCAGCGACGATGGCGGGCTCACTGGCCATGCCAGCGCCGCCATCACTGTCGGCACGCAGCACGCCACGCTGACACTGGACACGGCGGCAGCCGCGGGCGGCACCAACCTGCGCGCGTCGCTGACGCCGCTGTCGCCGGCGGCGCTGGCTCCGCTGTTGCCGGCGTTGGCGCCCGCCGCCGCACTCGATGCCCCGATCACACTGACGGCGTCGGCGACGCTCGGCCCCGAACTGGGCCTGCGCCACCTGCACGCCGATGTGGCGCTCGGCTCCGGCACCGTGCGCGCCGGGACCGGCACCGCGCCGATCCGGGGGGCGGCGCTGAGCCTGGACGGCACCCTCGACCGCATGGCCGTGACGCTCGATCACCTGGAGATGACGCCCGGCGCGGATCGACCGCACACGACGTTCACCGGGCGAGGCACGATCGCGCGGGCGGCGGATGGCTACAACGCGGATATGTCGCTCGAGGTGGACCACCTCACCTTCGAGGACTTGCCCGCCTTGTGGCCGGCGGGCACCGGCGGCCCTGGCACCCGGCCATGGATCAGCGGGAACATCACCAGTGGCGTGCTGCGCGACGGGCATCTGGCGCTGTCGCTGCACGCGCCGTCCGACCTGTCGGACATACGGCTGCTCTCGATTGATGGCCGCATCGACGGCCAGGACCTGACGGTGTGGTGGCTGCGTCCGGTGCCGCCGATCGAGCACATCGATGGTCAACTGACCATCACCGACCCGGACGTGATCGAGCTGGCGCTGAGCGGCGGCGTGCAGTCGGGCGGCTCCGAGGGTGGCATCCGGTTCGGCCAGGGCCACATCCGCCTGACCGGGATCGCCGGCGACGATCAGTTCGCCGACATCGCCGACGATCTCGGCGGCCCGGCCGCCGACCTGCTGCATACCCTGACCCATCCCCGGCTGAAGCTGCTGAGCCGCCAGCCGGTACCGCTGCGCGATCCCGCCGGGCAACTGGTCGGCGGTCATCTGTCGGTGGGCCATCTGGCGCTGAAGGAAAGCGTGTCGATGGACGACATCGCCATCCGCGCCACCGGGCACCTCGCCGGCATCCACCTGACCGCGCTGGCGGCCGGGCGCGACCTCGATCGGGGTCAGCTCGACATGGTGGCGACCAATGACGGGCTGTCGTTGAACGGCACCGCCGACCTCGCGCATATTCCGGCCAAGCTGGCCGCGACGATGGATTTTCGCGCCGGCCCGCCGGCACAGGTGCAGCAGGTGGTGCATGTGCAGGCCAGCGTCAGCGACCGCCAACTGGCCGGCCTCGGGCTCGCGACGCACGGGTTCATGGCCGGCAGCGGCGACCTCGACGCCACCGTGACCAGCCATCGCAACGCGCGGGTGGACATCGTCGCCACGGCGGATCTGACCCATGCGGAGCTGGCCGCCGAGCAAGCCGCCTATGCCAAGCCGCTGGGGCAGCCGGCGACGGCGGAGGTCAGGCTGACGCTGGCCGGCGAACGCCTCGCCGCCATCTCCTCGCTGCGGCTGAGCGGCAGCGGCGTGGACGTGCGCGGCTCCGCCGATATCGCCAATGGCCAGCCGGAGGTGTTGCGGCTCGACCGCATCGTGCTTGGCGTGGGCACCGACGCCAGCGGCACGGTGGTGCTGCCGCTACGGCCAACCGACGCCTATGAAGTCACCCTCTCGGGCCGAAGCCTCGATCTGTCCGGGATGCTGGGCGGCGGCGACAAAGGCGTCGCCAAGCCGCCGCCGGACCATAGCGGACAGGCCACCACGCCATTGCTGGTCCGCGCCCATTTCAACACCGTGCTGTTGGGGCCAGG
Source organism: Rhodospirillales bacterium (assembly GCA_043746535.1). GTDB lineage: Bacteria > Pseudomonadota > Alphaproteobacteria > Acetobacterales > Acetobacteraceae > CAVRQM01. Next base: position 6,064 of record JAYTQW010000155.1, on the reverse strand, counting down.
GCGCAAATTCACCGGCGTCGGCGCCGACGTGGCCTATGACGGAAGTCGCTGGCAGCGCGCCAACGTGTCCGGCAATGCCGCCGGCAGCTCGCCTAGCGCCGCAGCGCAGCCGTTCAGCCTTACCGTCACGCCGGTCGTGGGAGGGCGGCAACTCGATGTCCAGGCCGCCGACCTTGGCGCGTTGCTCCGGGTCGCCGGCATCACCGGCAAGCTGCGCGGCGGCAGGCTGGCACTGAGCGGACGCTATGACGACACCAGGCCAGGCCGGGTGCTGAGCGGCACCATGGAGCTGCGCGATTTCCGCTTGCTGGACACCCTGGCGGTCGGCCGCATCCTGCAAGCTGTGACCCTGTACGGCGTGGTCGACCTGCTGCGCGGCCCCGGCCTGTTCTTCAGCCGCGCCACCACCGACTTCACAGTGACCGATGGCAGCCGCATCGACCTGCGCAACGCCCGCGCCTACAGCGCCAGCCTGGGTGCCACCGCGCAGGGCGGCATCGACCTCGGCCGCCGCACGATGGACCTGCGCGGGACGGTGGTGCCGGCATATTTCTTCAACACCCTGCCCGGCCGCATCCCGCTGATCGGCCGCCTGTTCAGCCCGGAGGTGGGGGGCGGCCTGTTCGCGGCCACCGTCGCAGTGCGCGGCCGGTTCGCCGACCTCGCCATCGCCGTCAACCCGCTGGCGGCGCTGACGCCGGGGGTGCTGCGCAAGATGTTCGACCTGTTCGGCTCAGACAAGACGGCGGGATAGCGTACGGCCCTAGCCCGCGTGCGGCTGCCCGACGAACCGCTCCAACCAGTGGATCGTGTAGTCGCCGGCGATGAACTCCGGCGCGTCGATGATGCGCTGGTGCAGCGGGATGGTGGTCTTGATGCCCACCACCGCGAACTCGGCCAGACTGCGGCGCATGCGGGCGATCGCCTCGGCGCGGGTCGGCGCGTGCACGATCAGCTTGGCGACCAAGCTGTCGTAGTACGGCGGCACCATGTAGCCGGCGTAGAGGGCACTGTCGACGCGCACGCCCAGCCCGCCCGGCGCGTGGTACGCGGTGACGCGGCCCGGGGTCGGCATGAACGTCTCCGGGTCCTCGGCGTTGATCCGGCATTCGATAGCGTGGCCGCTGAAGCGCACGTCGGCCTGGGCATAGCCGAGCTTCTGGCCGGCAGCAATGCGTATCTGTTCGCGCACCAAGTCGACGCCGCACATCATCTCGGTCACCGGATGCTCGACCTGCAACCGTGTGTTCATCTCGATGAAGCTGAACTGGCCGTCCTGGAACAGGAACTCCAGAGTGCCGGCGTTGCGATAGCCGAGCGTGCGCAGCGCCTGCGTCACCGTGGCCCCGAGCGCGTCGCGCTGCGCGGGCGTCAGCGCGGGTGAGCCAGCCTCCTCCAGCAGCTTCTGATGGCGGCGTTGCAGGCTGCAATCACGCTCGCCGAAATGCACCACGTCGCCGTGCGCGTCGGCCATGATCTGCAACTCGATGTGGCGCGGGCGATCCAGGTATTTCTCCAGATAGACCGCGTCGTTGCCGAACGCGGTGCGCGCCTCGGTGCGCGCCACGCGCCAGGCGTCCTCGATCTCGCTCTCGTCCAGGGCCACCTTCATGCCGCGCCCGCCGCCGCCGGCCGCAGCCTTTATCAGCACTGGGTAGCCGATCCTGCCCGCCACCTCGCGCGCCTGCTCCAGGCTGTCGAGCGCGCCGTCGGAGCCGGGCACCAGCGGCACGCCCAGGCTGGCCATCGCCGTCTTGGCGGCGATCTTGTCGCCCATCATGCGGATATGCGCCGGCGACGGGCCGATGAAGGTCAGGCCGTGCGCCTCCACCATCTCGGCGAACTGCGCGTTCTCCGATAGGAAGCCATAGCCGGGGTGGATCGCGTCGGCGCCGGTGATGCTCGCCGCCGACAGGATCGACGCCACGTTCAGGTAGCTGTCGCGCGCCGGCGGCGGGCCGATGCACACGCTCTCATCGGCCAGGCGCACATGCATCGCCTGATCGTCGGCGGTCGAATGCACCGCCACCGTGCGGATGCCCAGCTCACGGCAGGCGCGCTGGATGCGGAGCGCGATCTCGCCACGATTGGCGATCAGCATTTTTTGGAACATGGGACCGCTATTCCAAGATCAGCAACGGCTCGTTGTACTCGACCGGCAACCCCGGCACGATCAGGATGCGGGTAACGGTCCCCGACCTCGGCGCCTTGATCTGGTTGAACGTCTTCATCGCCTCGATCAGCAGCAGCGTCTGCCCGGCCACCACCGCCTGGCCCGGCACGATATACGGCGTGGCCCCCGGTTCCGGCGCCAGGTAGGCGATGCCCACCATCGGGCTGAGCACCGCGCCCGGATGCAGCGCCTCGTTCTCCACCACCGCCGGGGCGGCGGCTGCGGCGGCTGTCGGCGCCCCCACCATCACCGGCGCGGTTATCTGCGGGGCCAGCATCGCCGGCGCGCGGACCACGCGGATGCGGCCCTCCTTGGTCTCGATCTCGATCTCGGTCAGGCCGGTGTCGGCCAGTATCACAGCGAGGGTCCGCACCGCCTCGGCATCGAACGGGACAGCCATCAGGCGCGCTCCTCCAGCAATTCCGCCATTGCGGTCAACGCCCATGCGTAGCCCTGGATGCCCAGGCCGCAGATAACGCCGGTGGCCGCGCGCGACACGTACGAGTGGTGCCGGAACTCCTCCCGGCGATGAATGTTGCTGACATGTACCTCCACCACCGGCAGGTCGACCGCCAGCAGCGCGTCCATCAGCGCCACCGAAGTGTGCGAGTAGCCGGCCGGGTTGATGACGATGCCGGCGGCGCGGCCCCGGCACTCCTGCACCCAGGTTATCAGCTCGCCCTCGGCATTGGTCTGGCGGAAATCGATGGCGAGGCCCAGCCGCTCCGCTGCCTCGGCGCACAGTGCCTCCACGTCGTCCAGCGTCGCACGGCCGTACACCTCCGGCTGGCGCAGGCCGAGCAGGTTCAGGTTGGGGCCGTTGAACACCGCGATCTGCGGCAGGGGACGGGATACGGGCATAATTGCAACTGCCCTAGCACGCACCCGCGCGCTGCGGCAACGTGGCGCCTGTCAACTGTGGCGGCGCTGCCACAGCGGCCTCCGGCGCTACACTCCGCCATAGGGCTGGGCGAAAAACGGGAACTCGCCCGCCTCCACCATCCGCGGCAGCGCCAGTTCGGGCGTCTCCATCTCGGCCGCCAGCGGACCGGGCTGGCCGGGGTCCAGCACCGGCGGCTCCACCGGCAGGGGCGCGTGGTTGAACACCGGGCCGCAGACCAGATCGGTCAGCACGGCCACTGTCGCGTCAGGGGCAAAGCCGGCCTGTTCCGCGTCGGCGATCAGTGCGGTCAGGCGCGGCAGCGCCCAATCGTGGAGTGGGCTTCCGGTCATCGCATATCTCCTGTGGGCTGCCGCCGCTTGCCGGCGGGCCGCCGCCGCTCCATCCTTAGCCCATGCAGATGCCCACCATCACCCTCAACGGCACGCCGCGCGAAGTGGCCGCCAGCGATACCGTGGCGAGCCTGCTGGCCAGCATCGGCCTGGACATGCGCAAGGTTGCGGTCGAGCGCAACGAGGCGATCGTGCCGCGCTCCACCTACGCGCAGACCCCGCTGGCGCATGGCGACACGCTGGAAATCGTCCACTTCATCGGCGGCGGTTGAGCATGGAGATCGATCCGCCATTGGACGCCGATACCTGGACCGTCGCCGGACGGCGCTTCACCTCGCGCCTGATCGTCGGCACCGGCAAATACAAGAGCCTGGAGGAGACGGCGGCGGCGGTGGCGGCCAGCGGCGCCGAGATCGTCACCGTCGCCGTGCGCCGGGTCAACCTGTCCGATCCGGGCGCGCCGATGCTGCAGGATTTCGTGGACCCGAAGCGGATCACCTACCTGCCCAACACCGCCGGCTGCCATACCGCCAAGGACGCCGTGCGCACGTTGCGGCTGGCGCGCGAGGCGGGCGGCTGGAACCTGGTGAAGCTGGAGGTGCTCGGCCCGCCGCCGCATCTGTATCCCGACATGCCGGCCACCTTCGAGGCGGCGCAGGCGCTGATCGCCGACGGCTTCGAGGTGATGGTCTATTGCGCCGACGACCCGCTGGCGGCGGCGCGGCTGGAGAATATGGGCTGCGTCGCCATCATGCCGCTGGGTGCTCCGATCGGCTCCGGCCTCGGCCTGACCAACCCGGCCATGCTGTCGCTGCTGGTGGCACAGGCGCGGGTGCCGCTGCTGGTCGATGCCGGCGTCGGCACCGCGTCGGACGCCGCCATCGCCATGGAACTCGGCTGCGACGGGGTGCTGCTGAACTCCGCCATCGCCCATGCCGGCGACCCCGTGCTGATGGCGCGCGCGATGCGGCACGCGGTTGCGGCCGGGCGGCTGGCGCGTCTGGCAGGGCGGATGCCGCGCCGCATGGCGGCCGACCCGAGCAGCCCGCTGGGCGGGCTGATCCGGTGATGCGCCGGGTGTGCGATGCTCTCGCATAGGCTCGCCCCGTTCCTGGCACGGCACGGCGTCCATTACGGCTGGGCGATGCTGGCGGTGACGTTCCTGACCATGCTCTCCACCGCCGCCGCGATGGGAATGCCGGGCGTGCTGATGCGCCCGTTGCAGGGCGAGTATGGCTGGAGCACCACCTCCATCTCGGCGGCGCTGGCGTTGCGGATCGCGCTGTACGGGCTGATGGCGCCGTTTTCGGCGGCGCTGATCGCGCGTTACGGCCTGCGCGCCGTCGTGGTCGCGGCCATGCTGCTGATCGTCGGCGGCATTGCGCTGGCCACCCGGATGACGGCGCTGTGGCAGCTTTGGGCGACATGGGGGCTGCTGGTGGGCCTGGGCACCGGGATGACCGCCATGGTGCTGGGCGCCTCGGTCGCCAACCGATGGTTCACCGCGCGGCGCGGGCTGGTGATCGGCCTGCTGACCGCGAGTGCCGCCACCGGCTCGCTGATCTTCCTGCCGCTCGCGACCTGGATCGCCGGGCATTTCGGCTGGCGCTTTGCGCTGCTGCCGGCGGCGACCGCCTGCGCGGTGGCGGGATTGCTGATGCTGCTGGTCGGGCGCGACCGGCCATCCGACGTTGGGCTGCTGCCGTACGGCGAGCGTGGGCTGGTCGTCGCGCCGGCCATTGCCGCGCCGACCCGCAACCCTGCCTGGCTGGCGCTTGCCGCGCTGGCGGAGTCCTCGACAAGCCCGACGTTCTGGCTTCTGTTCTTTACCTTCTTCGTCTGCGGCCTCTCGACCAACGGCCTGGTCGGCACCCATTTCATCCCGCTCTGCGAGGATTACGGCCTCGCCGCGACCACCGCCGCCGGCGTGCTGGCGCTGATGGGGGCGTGCGATTTCGTCGGCACCATCGGCTCCGGCTGGCTCAGCGACCGGGTCGACAGCCGCTGGCTGCTGTTCATGTATTACGGCCTGCGCGGGCTGTCGCTGATGGCGCTGCCGCTGACGCATTTCTCGATCTACGGCCTAGCCGTGTTCGGCACCTTCTACGGCCTCGACTGGATCGCCACGGTGCCGCCGACGGTGAAGCTGGCCGGCAGCCATTTCGGGCGCGAGCGGGCGGCGATGGTGTTCGGCTGGATCTTCTGCGGGCACCAGTTGGGCGCGGCAGCGGCGGCCTATGGCGGCGGCTGGTCGCGCGACACCTTCGGCGGCTACCTGCCGGCGTTTTTCGCGGCCGGGGTGCTCTGCCTCACGGCGGCGCTGGCCGCGATCTCGATCCGGCGTCAGGACGCGGGCGAAGGCTCGGTCAGCGGCAGGGCCACCGCCGCCGCCGCCTGATCCGGCGCCAGCGTCGCCCAGTTGCGGCCATCCCATGCCCGCACCGCGACATCGATGCCGCCCCCGGCGGCAATGGTGATCCGGTTGTAGGCGTTCGCTTCGCCGCGCAGCCGGGTGGAAGTGCTGGTGGCGCTCTGCACCAGCAGCGGCGAGCCGGGGCCGCCCGCCAGGATCGGCGTGAACCGGCGATGCAGGTGGCCGGACAGCACCAGCGCCACTTGTGCCTGCCCGAACGCGCGCAACGCCCGCCGCGCGCCGCC
>JAYTQW010000154.1:0-3946 GCA_043746535.1 Rhodospirillales bacterium | reverse complement strand
GCGCTACGCCGGGTCCGGCGGCACGCCGATACCGCAAGCAGGGTTCCTGGGGTTCGGCGCCACCGCCCAGCAGTGATCCACTAGACCGGCAACCGACGGTGGAGAAGCACATGCGCGGCTGGTGGCGATACGCGGCGGCGGGCCTTGGCGCGGCGCTGACGTTGGCGTCCACGGCCCATGCCGCCGACCTCACCCTGCGCCGGGTCACGCTGTCGCTGGGCGGCGTGGGCTACTTCGAATACGGCGCCGAGGTCGACGGCGACGCCACTCTCGGACTCGACCTGCGGCTGGACCAGGTCAGCGACGCGCTCAACTCGCTGGTGGTGCTGGGCGCGGAGGGCAGCGCTGGCAGCCTGGTGCTGCCCGGCGAGCAAGGCGCCGCCGCCGCGTTCGCGACGCTGCCGTTCGGCCCCAATGCCATGCGCAGCGCGCTGGCCTACATGAATGGGCTGCAAGGCGTTGAGATCGAGGTGCATGGCCGTGCCCTGCCCGGCGGCCAGATGACCGGACGCATCCTGCGGGCCGAGCGGGATACCGAGCCGGTGGCGGGCGCCGTGGCTGGCCCGCGCGGCGACGCGCCGGTGGTGCCGCGCACGCGGGTGTCCGTGCTGACGGCCGATGGCCTGCGCCAGTTCGTGCTGGAGGACGCCGACTCCGTCCAGGTCACCGATCCGGCGCTGCGGACCCGCATCGACGCCGCGCTCGGGGCGTTGCTGGCCCAGTCCGGCGGCAATGCCGGCAGCGGGCGGCGGCACCTGCTGCTGCGCACCAGCGGGCACGGGCCACGTACTGTGCGCGTCGGCATGGTGCTGGAGGCGCCGCTGTGGAAGGCCACCTACCGCCTGGTGCTGCCATCCGTCGCGGATGGGGGCGGCGCGAACCCGGATGCCCGCCTGCAAGGTTGGGCGGTGCTGGAGAACGCGACCGCGACGGACTGGTCGAACGTTGCGGTGTCCCTGCAATCCGGCAACCCGGTCACGTTCCGCCAGGACATCTACCGCCAGGCCCATGTGATCCGCCCGCTGGTGCCGGTCGAGGTGATGGGCCGCATCCTGCCCGGTGTGGACACGCGCGTGACCAGCGCCGGACCGCTTGCCGCCAGTGCCATGCCGCCCCCCGCCCCCGCGCCGATGGCCATGTCCGCCCTGCGCGGGAGGATGCAGAAGGTGGCCCCGCCCGCCCGAACGGAGCCAATGGCGCCCCCGGCCGAGGCGGCCCAGGTCAGCGAGGGCGCCGAGGAGACGGTGTTCGCGCTGCCGCAGCCGCTCAGCCTCGCCGCCGGCGAGACTGCGTCGGTGCCGATCCTGGATGGCGGCATCAGGGCGGAGCGGGTCGGCTTGTTGACGCAGGGCCAGGCCCATCCGCTGGCGGCGGTGCGGGTGCATAACGACACCGGCCACGCGCTGCCGCCCGGCGTGGTGGCGACCTATGGCGACGGCGGCTTCAGCGGCAACGCCCGGCTGGGAGCGCTCCCCACGGGTGAGCAGCGGCTGCTGAGCTTCGCCGAGGACCTGCGCACCACCGCCGACTGGACCACCAGCGAAGCGACCACGCTGCTGTCGGTCGCCGCCTCCGGTGGCGTGCTGCATGTCACCCGCCGCAGCCGCACCACCATCCGGGTGGCCCTGGTGGCGCCGGCGCACGAGGCGCGCGACCTGCTGCTGGCATTGCCGCGCGGCGCTGCGGACGCCACGCTGTCGATGCCCGCGAGCAGCCAGCCCGCGAGCAGCCAGCCCGAGAGCAGCCAGATCGAGCGGACCGCCACCGATTGGCGGGTGCCGGTCACGCTGAAGGCCGGCGAGACCCGGCAGGTCACGCTGCACGTCGACCGGATGCTGTCGGAGGAGATGGTGGTCGGCGACGATGCCGGCGTGGTGGTGGGATTGCTCGGCGAGGCCGGACTGCCGGCGCAGGCGCGCGCGGCGCTGGAGCCGATCGCCCGGCTGCGGCAGGCCGAGTCGGATCGTGCCGCCGCGCGCGACCGGCTGACCGCCCAGCAGGCGGCGGTGGAGGCGGATGAGGAGCGGCTGCGCAAGAATCTGGCCGTCGTCTCTGGCAGCGACGCCCTGCACGCGGCGTTGCTGCGGCAGTTGGAGGGCGACGAGAGCAGGCTGGCGGCGCTCGCACCGCAGATCGCCAGCGCCGATGCGGCGGTGGACCAGGCGCACCAGTCGTTGCTGGCGGCGGTCGCGGCGCTATCGCTATAGAGGACGCCATCATAGAAGATGCCACCGGCGTTCGATTGGACGACGCCGCGGTTGCCCGGTGCTTCCAGTCCATTCTGGGACGGGCGCCGGAGAGTGCCGCCGTGGTGGCGCATTACCGCTCGCTCGGCATCGACGAGCCAGAGTTGGTCCGCATCCTGATCGACTCGCGGGAGTTCCTCGACGGCCAGCGCCGCCGCCTGGCGCTGCGCGACCTGGGCACGCAGGCCGGTGGCGCCTGGCCAATACAAGAGCGGGGGCGGCCGCGCGTGCTGCTGTTCGGGGCGTTCGGCAACGGCAACCTCGGCGATGCCGCGCAGGCGGACGCGGTCGCCAGCCTGCTGCGGCGGATGCTGCCGGGCGGCCTGGACGTGGCGGCGAGCAGTTGGGAGTGCGCGGCGCCGTTCGCGGGCAGGCGGGTGGTGCCGCTGGCGCGCGATGCCCTGCTGCGCCCAGATTGGCTGGATGGCGGCCAGCCCGGCTCGGCGCGGCTGGTGGTGATCGGCGGCGGCGGCCTGTTCGGCACGCCGCATTTCCCGCTGCACGAAACAGGCTGGGTCGACTGGTTCGTGGGCCGGGGCGTGCCGTTCGCGCTGCTGGGCATCGGCGGGTCGGCCGCGGCCCTGAACGCGGCACCAGCCAGCGCCGCCTATCGCCGGCTGATCGAGGCGGCCTGCCTCGTCAGCGGACGCGACGCCGAGACATTGCTGGCGCTGCGGGCGATCCGGCCCGATGCCGCGTGGTTCCCCGACCCGATCCTGGCGGCCGGGCTGCTGGCTCGCCTGCCCGAGAGCAGGCGCGCGCGGCCCATCGACGTATTGCTGATCCCGCGCTTCCCCAACAACGCGCAGGATGCCGCAGCCAACCAGGGCGCGCTGGCGTTCCGCGCGGCGGCGACCGAGGCGGGCCTGCGTGTGGTGGTGACGGCGCTGGAGCCGATGCTCGACCGGCAAGTGTTGCGCGCCGAAACTGTGGCCGGCGTGGCCGGCTGGGACGAGTTGCTGGCGCTGTGCGCGCAAGCCCGGTGCGTGGCCTCCGCCCGCTACCACGGCGTCATCGCCGGGCTCGCCAGCGGTTGCGTGGTGCATGGGCTGGTGCAGCCGAAGATCGGCGCCCTGCTGGCCGAACTCGGCCTCGGCGACTGGTTCTGCGCCGAGGGCTGGCCGGCGGCCGGCGTGCCGCTCGACGCAGGGTCGCAGGCGGCGTTCCGGGTGCGGGCCGATGCCGGGTTGGCCGGCCTCAGGACAAGGTTGGCTGGAGCAATGGCAAGCACCGGGGCCGCATTGGCGGCGGCGATGGCGTCGGATTCGGCACTTCCTGGCACAGCGCCGCTATTAACCCATTGATATCCGAAAGCCCGTTCAGCTCCAACCACTGCCGCAGCCAGCGCCGGAAACGCGCATGGCGGCGCAGTAGCCGGGCAGGCATCGCACTTGACAATAACCCGCCCTGCCGCTGACCCGCCGCGAAGCAAGCGCTTCTTTTTGCAAAAAGAAGCAAAAACTCTCATTCCGGTGGCGGGCATGGCGAGGCAAACATTCCTATTGCCGCTTGACACAGGCTGCGGGTTGTGTTCTTGTTTCGTTCGTGTCTCCCCCGCTCCCCGCACCCGCCCCGAGCCTGTCGCAGCGCCTGACGCTGGTGGTGCAAGCCCTGCGCGCGGCCATCGCCGCCCACGCGGCGCGCGACCGCGCCACGGTGGCATTGGCGTGGCTGGTGTGGCCCTACCTGAACCGCCTCGC
>JAYTQW010000153.1:0-5806 GCA_043746535.1 Rhodospirillales bacterium | reverse complement strand
TCCGGGAAGCGGATGTCGTAGCAGATCGCAAGGCCTACCCGCAGGCCGCCGATAGCGCAGGTGACGATGCGCCGCCCGGCGCCGTAGGTGGCGCTTTCGCGGTAGCCGGCGCCGTCCGGCGTGGTGATGTCGAACAGGTGGATCTTGCGGTAGCGCGCGATCTCGACACCGTCCGGGTCGAACACCAGCGTCGTGTTGTAGAGCCGCTCGCCATCCCGCTCGCCCACCGAGCCGCCGTGGACATGGATGCGGTGGCGCCGGGCCAGGCCGCGCAGCAACTCGTAGGCCTCGCCACCAGACGGGGCCTCGCCACCAGACGGGGCCTCGCCACCGGACGCGGCCGCGCCCTCCGGCGGCAGCGCCTCGGCGGCGGCGAATTTTTCAGCACGGGCGCCGCCAAGGCAGGTCCACATCTCGGGCAACGCGACAAGGTCGGGCCGGTCGGCCTCGGCTGCGCGCGCGATCAGGTCCGTCGCCGCCGCCAGGTTGGCCGCCTTGTCGTGCCCAGGCTGCATCTGCACCACGCTCACGCGCATCGGCGGTCCCCGGTGTCCTGATCGGAGCACGACGCTACCGCGTGCGGCGGTGCGGCGCCAGCGGGACGCGGCCGCGCGGCTGGATGGCCCAGCGGGCAAAGTCCTTCACAAATCATAACGATAATTTTACACGAAATATATGTTAATCATGAATTTATGTTGCCAATGTAAAACATTGGCATAGCGCCAAATTAACTCCAGATATGGGTGTCGAAGGTGAGCAACTTTGCCTGTGGCGGCGCTGTGGCCGCGACGCTGATGGCTTGCCTGGCGAGTCTGCCCGCCCATGCCGAGGCGCCGCGCGGCAGCGACGCGCAGATTGCCTCGACGCTGCGGCTGCTTAATGAGACCGAACAGCGCGGCGTGGTCGATTTCGGCTACGGCGTCGGCGTCCGCCGCCCGCCGGTGTCGCCCACCCGCATGGTCCGGGCGGCGATGGCGGCGTTTGCCGCGCCGGTGGCCCCCGACGCGGTGCCGAGCGGGGGCGCCGCCGCCTCACGCAACGGGTTCTATGGCCCGGTGTCGCCGTGGCCGATCATCCCGATCCACATGGTGCTGACCCCCGATGGGCGGGTGATGAACTATGGCAGCGGCGCCGACGGATCGCAGGGCGGACTGCTGATCTACGACGTCTGGAACCCGAAATCGGGCAGCGGCACCGCCGCGCACCTCGTGCTGCCGAACGGCACCGCCAGCGACATCTTTTGCAGCGCGCAATCGCTGGTCGGCGCGACCGGCCAGGTGCTCGTCACCGGCGGCGACGTGGTCATCAACGGCAAGCGCAACAACGCGAACAGCAACGTCGAACTGTACGATCCCGCGTCCAACGCGCTGACCACGACGGTGGCGATGCACTACCAGCGCTGGTATCCGACCCTCACGCCGCTGCCGAACGGCGACAAGCTGCTGCTTGGCGGCTTCCACCAGATCATCAACGCGGCTGGGCAGGTCATCCACCAGGCCACCACGATACCCGAAATCTTCAATGCGGCGACCGGCTGGCGCACGCTGCCGGGCGCCACCAGCGACATGAGCTGGTTCTATCCACACACGTTCGCGGCCGCCGGCGGGACGGCGTTCACCATCGATCCGTCCGGCCATATGTACAGGATCGACCTGTCCGGGACCGGCCGCACCACCAAGCTGGCCACGACGGCGCCGTCCGGCTCCACCCAGTTGCCGACGATCATGTTCGCCCCCGGCAAGCTGCTGTCGGTGCGGTCGCAGGGGATCGCGGTGGTCATCGACATCAACGGCGCGCTGCCGGTGGTGACGCCGACCGCAAGCCTCAGCCAGGAGCGGCTATGGGCCAGCGCCACGCTGCTGGCGGATGGCAAGGTCATGGTGTCGGGCGGCTCGGCAGTGTCCAACGCCCTGCTCGGCGCCGCCTACCGCAACGAGACCTGGGATCCGGCCACCGGCGCCTGGACGCTCGGCGCCACCTACACCAAGCCCCGGCTGTACCACTCGAATACGCTGCTGCTGCCGGACGGCTCGGTGGTCAACGGCGGCGGCGGCGCCCCCGGCCCGGTCAAGAACCTGAACGCCGAGACGTTCTACCCCGCCTACCTGTATGCCAATGACGGTTCGGGCAATCCCGCGCCGCGGCCCATGCTGACCGCCGCCACCTTGTCCGTGCCGGTCGGCGGCCGTATCGCCGGCGTGCTCGGCGGCCTCGACCGGATCAGCCGCGTGACGTTGCTGCGCACCGGCTCGGCCACGCATTCGACCAACCTGGAACAACGTTTCCTCGACCTGCCGTTCACCCAGAGCGGCGCCACCATCACCGCGACCCTGCCGGCCGACCCGGTGACGCTGCTGCCCGGCTACCACATGCTGTTCGTGTTCAACGCGGCGGGCACGCCATCGGTGGCGCGGATGGTCCAGGTCACCAACTGAACCTACCCGGCCAGCGTGTGCTCGGCCGGTATGTCGAGATGCCAGCTCATGCCTTCCGGCGGAAAGCTCATCTCGACGACGCCGCGCAGGGTTTCGGCCACCATCTTGTTGGTGACGACATGCCCGAAGCCCCGGCTCTGCGGCGGCGACACCAGCGGCCCCTGACGTTCGTGCCAGCTCATGCGGAAGCGTGGGTTCTCGCAGCCCCTGGGGTCGTCTTCCCAGCTTATGTCGACGATTCCCGAGGCCACCGAGAGGGCGCCGTATTTCACCGCGTTGGTGGCCAGCTCATGCAGCGCCAGGCCGAGGCTTTGCGCCGCCTCCGGCACCAGCAGGCGGGGCGGACCCTGCGCCCGGATGCGAGTGCCGTCGACATCGCCGAACGAGGCCAGTTGCGAGCGCACCAGTTGCGCCACGTCGACGCCCTTCCAGTCCTCGGCCACGAGCAGGTCGATGCTCGCCGCCAGAGCCTGAAGCCGGCGCCCGAAGCGTTGCTGGAAATCGGCCATGGAGCCCGTGCGCCGGCCGGTCTGGTGGGCGATCGCCTGGATGACGCTCAGCATGTTCTTGGAACGGTGCGCGACCTCGCCCATTAGGAAGCGGATCTTCTGGTCCGCGCGGATGCGTTCGCTGGTGTCGCGGACGATGACGGAGATGGCGACCAGCGTGCCTTGCTCGAACAGCGGCGTGAGGGTGCTGGACACATCGAGCCGGCGACCGTCCCGGTGCAGCCGTTCGACCGCCTCCGCCAGTGCCAGCGCCTCGTCCGGCGGCACCATCAGTTGCTGCACGCGCCGCCCGACCGCCTCGGCTGCGGACCAGCCGAACAGGGTCGCGGCGCCCTCGTTCCAGGTTTCGATGGTGCCGTCGGGGGTGACGCTCAGGATGGCGTCCTCGGAGTGGGTGACGATCGCCCGGTAGCGCGCCTCAAGCTTGCGCTGCGCCGCCACCATGCCGAAGCGGTCGATGGCGCCGCGCACGGTCTGCGCCAGCGCCTCCGAGCCGAGCCGCGCCTTCGACATGTAGTCCTGCGCGCCGCCTTTCATCGCGGCGGTGATGACCGTCTCGTCGTGCGCCCCGGTCAGGATCACGATGGCGCAGGTCGCCTCGCCGTCCGGGCCGCGCAACCGGCTCAACACCTCCAGCCCATCCATGTCGGGCATGTGCTGGTCGAGCAGGATGCAGTCGGGCCGGATCGCCAGCGCCGCCGCTATTCCCGCCTGTCCGTTGGCCGCCTCATGCAGCACGTAGCTGCCCTCCGGCACCTCCTCCAGGAACATGCGGATCGCCAGCACGTCCTCCGGGTTGTCGTCGACGATCAGGATCCGCTGCGGGATCATGCCGCCCGCCGTTGTTGCGGCGCGGGAGGTGTGGCCAATCGCAGCCAGAACTTGACCACGCCGGCCATCATGTCCTCGAGTTCCTCCAGCGCCATCGGCTTGACCAGGTAGGCGTTGGCACCTTCCTGGTAACAGCGCTCGATATCCACATGCAATGCCGAGGAGGACAGCACGATGACCGGCGTACGCCGGTCGCCCTCGCGGTGCCGCAACGCGGTCAGCAGGTCGTGGCCGTTCACGCCAGGCAAGTTGAGGTCGAGCAGGATCAACGCCGCCGCGTTCGTCCAGGCACAGCCAGGGGCACTCGCCAGCGCGGCTTGCGCGGCGCGCCCGTCGGCGCAGCGCTGTATCGGGTTGCCGGCGCCGGCGGCGCGCAGGGCGTGGCTGATGGCGAGGAAATCCTCGTCGCTGTCCTCGACGCAGACGATGGGACGGTGGTCGTGCAGGCCCGTCAAGACGGCTCCGACCGGACCGGCGCCGCCTCCAGCGTGAACCACAGCGTGGTGCCTTCGCCCTCGACGGACTCGGCCCACATGCGGCCGCCATGGCGCTCGGCGGCCTTGCGCGCGATGGTCAGCCCGGCCCCGGTGCCGCCGCCGAACGAGTCGCGCCCGTGCAGGCGGCGGAAGATGTCGAAGATGGCGTCGCGGTCCCGCTCGGCCACGCCGATGCCGTTGTCGCGCACGTAGAACGCCGGCACGTCGCCCTCGACCCAGCCGATCTCGACCCAGCGTTCCGGCTTGTCGTTGTACTTGACCGCGTTGCTGATGAGGTTGGTGAGCAGCTCGCGCAGCCGGATCGCGTTGCCGGTGAGCCAAGGCAGCGGGCGCGGCCGGCGGATAAGCGCGTTCGCCTCCTCGATCCTTGGCCGCAGCGCGAGCAGGGCCTCGTTCAGCACCACCTCCATGTCGCAGTCACGCATCGGCAGCTCCGCCCGGCCGAGACGCGAGAAATGCAGCAGCGAGTCGATCAGCTCGTCCATGCGCCGGGTCAGCTTGCCGATGGTGGCAAGCTGACCCTGTTCCTGCTGATCGAGCTTGTCGCCGCTGCTGCGTTTCAAGAACGTGACCATGTGGCTGATCCCGCGCAGCGGCTCCTTCAGGTCGTGCGACGCGACATAGGCGAAGCTGTCCAGTTCGGCGTTCGTCTCCGTCAGCTCGCGGTTCAGCAGTTCGGTCTGTTCGGCGCGGGCCAGGATCACCTCGACGATCGCCCAGCGCAGGTCGGCCGCCGCCGCGATCTCGAAGCTGGCCCAGGGACGCGAGCGGCCAGCGACACTTTCCTGCCACAACGCGAACGAGCCGCGCGGCATCAGCCGCAACATCCCGTCGGTCTCGTCGCGTTCTTCCGGTTTGACCGGATTGCCTGCCCACACCACCGTCTGTGCCTGTTCCGGCCGGAACCAGATGACGAACTCGGGCCGCCGCTTCGACAGGCGAACCGCCAGCACGCCCGCGGCGACGGCGGTGAACCCGGCGGCCGGCGGGTAGATTCCCGGCAGCCTGTCCGTGGCCTGGACCAGCTCCGTGCTGGAGGCAAGCCACGCCACCAACGCCTTCAGCTCGGGTTCCGTAGGGGTCGCGCCCACGCAGGTGACCTGCTCCTCGGTGACCACGGCCGCGCCGCCCGACTCGATATAGGCATCGATGCCGGCGGAGCTGTTGCCGCCGGCAAGGCCCATATGCAGGTCGGCGCGCGCGTCCAGCGACTGCATCATGCCGTCGAGGATCGCCTTCATGCGCAGGCGATAGGCGAGGCTCTCGGCATCCTCCTTCGCGGCCATCATCAGCGACAGCATATGGGCGAGGAACTCGGATGCCATCCGCGCCTCATAGGCGACGTGGCGCGGCGACGAGTGATGGACGCAGGAGATCAGGCCCCAGAGCTGGCCTTCCTTCATCAGCGGCATCACCATGGTCGCCTTCACGCCCATGTTTTGCAGATAGACCTGATACATGATCGAGACGCTGCGCAGGATCGAGTGGCTCATGTCGACCGGCTCGCCGGTGGCGGGCTGCATCTCCGGCGCCA
>JAYTQW010000152.1:0-2298 GCA_043746535.1 Rhodospirillales bacterium | reverse complement strand
TCGTGCAGGCCCTTGCTGAACTCGATGAACGCGGCGTAGCCGGCGGCGGATTTCGGGTCGATGCGGGCGATCTCCGCCTGCATGGTGGGCACGTCCTCGTGCAGGTCGAGCCGGGTGCCGTCGTCGAAGAAGCAGCGCCATTGCGGATCGAGCCGGCGCAGGTCGAGGTAGTCCTCCATGCGCCGCCCGGCCTCCGCGAACACGCGGCCCAGCACGGCGGGCACGGTCAGGATGGTTGGCCCCATGTCGAAGCGGAAACCCTGTTCCTGCAACACCGCAGCCTTGCCGCCCAGCCATGCGTTCTTCTCGAACAAGGTGACCTTGTGCCCGCGCGCCGCCAGCGTGCAGGCGGCGGCAAGGCCGCCCAGGCCGGCGCCGACAACCCCGACGCGGCTCATTGCGCGGCCACCAGTTCGGTGGGCGCGTCTTCGTTGGTCATCGGCATGGCGGTGTCCCAGGTAGGGGTCAGGCCGAGGTCTTCGGCCAACAGCTTGGCGGAGATGCGGGCGCTCTCGAAGATCACCGGCAGGCCGCTGCCGGGATGGGTGCCGCCGCCGACCAGATAGACGCCGCCCAGGTCCTCGAAACGGTTGCGCGGGCGCATGTGCAGCATCTGGCCGAGCGAGTGCGCCAGGTTGAAGGTGGCGCCGCGATGGATCGCCATCTCGCTTTCCCAGTCCGGCGGCGTCATCATCTTCTCGAACACGATCCGATGCTCGATGTCTGGTATGCCGAGGCGCGCCAGGCGGTCCAGCGCCAGCCGGCGAAAGCGCGCCTGCACCTGCGGCCAGTCCACGCCATCGACGACGTTGTGCCCCACGGGGATCAGCACATACAGCGTCGAGCAGCCTGGGGGGGCCAGGCCGGGGTCGGTGACGCAGGCGTTCTGCACATAGAACGACGGGTTGTCCGGCACTTCCATGCCCGCCTCGATCTGCGCCACGTTGCGCTGGTAATCCTGCGCCAGATAGATCGTGTGGTGCGCCAGGTCGGGCAGCGTGCCGCGAATGCCCAGGTAGAGCATGAACGTCGAGCAGGAGTATTTCTTGCTCTCGATCTTGCGGTCGGTCCAGCGGCGGCGCAGCGCGTCCGGCACCAGATGGCGCATGGCGTGGCCAAAATCGGCGTTGATGACCACCGCATCATAGTCGTGGTCGACGCCGCCGGCGCGCAGGCCACGGGCGCGGCGGCCATCGAAGTCGATGCGCTCGACCGGATCGTCCAGACGGATCTTGACGCCGAGCCGACGCGCCGCCCGCGCCATCGCGCTCATCACCGCGCCGCAGCCGCCGCGCGGATGAAACACGCCGAACTCGTACTCCATGAACGACAGGATGGTGAACAGGCTGGGGCAGCGGAACGGCGACATGCCGAGGTATTTGCTCTGGAACGAGAACGCCAGGCGCACGCGCGGGTCCGAGAAGTAACGTCCCAAATCGCTGTCGACCGAGTGGCTGGGCCGCAGCCACGGCAGCGCCTTCAGCATGAACGGACGCAGCATGTCGCGCGGGCCGTTGAACGCCGATTCCAGCACCGGGCGGAACAGTTCCAGCTTGCGCCGGTTGTCGGACATATAGCGCGGCAG
The DNA here is from genome assembly GCA_043746535.1 of Rhodospirillales bacterium. GTDB lineage: Bacteria > Pseudomonadota > Alphaproteobacteria > Acetobacterales > Acetobacteraceae > CAVRQM01. The sequence continues at coordinate 713 of JAYTQW010000152.1, read as the reverse complement.
TGCCCGCGCGTCGGCTTCGGAGAAGCGGGCGATCTCGGTGGCGAGGCGCCGCATGTCGCTGGTGGCGCTGATCGCCGCCCCATCCTCGAATTGCAGCCGGTAATGCGTGTCGAGGCGAATCAGCTCCACCTCCTCCGCCAGGTCCATGCCGCAGGCGGCGAACACCTCCTGCAACACGCGCGGATATAGGAAGAAGGTCGGCCCCATGTCGAAATGGAAGATGCCAGCCGGCGATCTGGCCTCAATGGTGCTGCTGCGGCCGCCGACCTGGCCGCGCCGCTCATGCAGCGTGACCTCGGCGCCGGCGCGGGCCAGCAACATGGCTGCGGCGAGGCCGCCCGGGCCGGCGCCCACGATGCCGACGCGACGGTTCGATGTCATGGGTTTGCGTCTGCCTCGTATCTCGATGCGTGAGTAGGTGTGGGCGCGGTGTAGGCGTGGCCATGAATGTTCATTCGAACTTAAGGGTGATGTCGATTGTGACAAGCGCATCCCCGACCTTGAACGACGCCGCATCAAAATGCGGTGGGCCGAAGTTGATCGGGGCGTCGCGGCTGAAGCCGACGCCCTCCGTGGGAATGCCGAGCAGGTTCTGGTCGACCACGCCGTTGCCGTTGGCATCGTGGTGCGCCACCGCCGCGTAGGTGCCGGGCGGCACGTTGCGCACCGTCAGCACGACCACGCCCGGATGCGCCGGCACGCTGGCGCCGAAC
>JAYTQW010000151.1:0-12338 GCA_043746535.1 Rhodospirillales bacterium | reverse complement strand
TGGCTGATGCGCTCCACGTCCTGCTCGATGATCGGACCCTCGTCGAGGTCGGTGGTCACGTAATGCGCGGTGGCGCCGATCAGCTTCACGCCGCGCCCGTAGGCCTGGTGATACGGCTTGGCTCCCTTGAAGCCGGGCAGGAACGAGTGGTGGATGTTGATGCACTTGCCGGTCAGCTTGCCGACCAGCGCGTCCGACAGCACCTGCATGTAGCGCGCCAGCACGGCCAGATCGGCGCCGGTCTCACGCATCAGCTCCCAGATGCGCGTCTCCTGCTCCATCTTGGTGTCGCGGGTGATGGTCAGGTGATGGAACGGCACCGTCCCGAAATCGAGGTGGTGGTAGGTGTCGCGCGGGTGGTTGCTGATGATGCCGACGACGTCCATCGGGATTTCGCCGATGCGCCAGCGGTACAGGATATCGGCCAGGCAGTGGTCGAACCGGCTGGCGAACAGCATCACCTTCTGCAACGCCCCGCGCTCGCGCAGCCGCCAGCTCATCGCGAACCGCTCGCCGATCGGCGCAAAGCCCTCGCGCAGTTGCGGCCAGACCAGCGCCGCCCCGGCCGGGTTGACCACCACGCGCATGAAGAAGCGCCCGGTGTCGGTGTCGTCGTATTGCTGCGCGTCGAGGATGTTGCAGCCGCCCTCGAACAGGTAGCTGGACACGGCGGCGACGATGCCGGGCCGGTTGCGGCAGGACAGCGTCAGCACGGCTTGGTCGGTCATCGCGGTGCAATCCTTGCCAGCGCGGCATCGAGCCGGGCCATGTCCTGTCCTGCCGCGCGCAGCCGCTCGCGGTTCTCCTCCACCACCTCCGGCTTGGCACGCGCCACGAAGTCGGCGTTGCCCAGCTTGCGCTCGGCCACCTGCGCGTCCTGCGCCGCCTTGGACCGCGCCGCCGTGAGCCGCGCGCGCTCGGCATCGAGGTCGATCAGGTCGCCCAGCGGCACCACGATGGTCGCCTCGTCCAGCCCGATCTGCGCCGAACCGAACGGCGCCTCGCCCTCCAGCGCCCCGAACCGGCTGGCCCGAGCCATGCGGGCGATCGCGTCCGGCCAACGAGCGCCACGCGCCAGGCTTTCGGGCGAGGCGTCGCGCAACAGCACCGGCGCCAGCACCGACGGCGCCACGTTCATCTCCGCCCGCATGGCGCGCACCTCCGAGATGAGGCGCACCAGCCAGTCGAGTTCGGCCCGCGCGGCCGCCTCATCGGTGACGGCGAACACGGTGGGCCAGTCGGCGCGGATCAGGCTGCATGGCTCGCCGTAGCGCAGATCGTCCCATAACTGCTCAGTCAAAAATGGCATGACCGGATGCAACAGCCGCAGTGTCAGCCCGAGCACATGCGCCGTCACCGCGCGCAACTCGGCCGCGTCGTCGTTGGCGAAGCCGGGCTTGGCGAGTTCGAGGAACCAGTCGCAGAACACGTTCCAGACGAAACGGTAGCAGGCGCCGGCGTACTCGTCGAAGCGGTAGTTCTCCAGCGCCGCCGTCGCCTCCGCGACCGTGCGCGACGCCTCGGCTAGCAGCCACCGGGACAACGGCAACGCGGCCTGCCCTGGGTCGAACGCCTCCACTGGCCGCGCGCCGTTCATCTCGCAGAATCGCGCCGCGTTCCACAGCTTGGTGGCGAAACTCCGGTAGTCCTCGACCGACTTCGCGCCCAGCTTCACATCGCGCCCCGGCCCGGTCAGCGCCGCCACGGTAAAGCGCAGCGCGTCGGTGCCGAACTGGTCCATCAGCGCCAGCGGGTCGATGACGTTGCCGCGGCTCTTGCTCATCTTCTGGCCGCGCTCGTCACGCACCAGCCCGTGCATGTAGACGGTGTGGAATGGCACCTCACCCATGAAGTGCAGCCCCATCATCATCATCCGGGCGACCCAGAAGAAGATGATGTCGAAGCCGCTGACCAGCACATCGCCGGGATAGTACTTGGCCAGTTCGGGCGTCCTGTCCGGCCAGCCCAGCGTCGAGAACGGCCACAACGCGCTGCTGAACCAGGTGTCCAGCACGTCCTCGTCCTGGCTGACCGGCGTCGCCGCGCCATAATGCGCGTCGGCCAGCGCCTGCGCGCCCGCCGCGTCGCGCGCCACGAACACCTGCCCGTCAGGCCCGTACCAGGCCGGGATGCGGTGCCCCCACCACAACTGCCGGCTGATGCACCAGGGCTGGATGTCGCGCATCCAGGCGAAGAAGGTGTTCTCCCATTGTTGCGGCACGAACTTCGTGCGCCCCTGCTCCACCGCCGCGATGGCCGGCTTGGCCAGTTCGGCGGCGTTGCAGTACCATTGCACTGTCAGCAGCGGCTCGATCGGCACGCCGGAGCGGTCGCCATGCGGCACCGCGTGCTGATGCGGCTCGATCTTCTCCAGCACCTCCAGCCGCTCCAACTCGGCCACGATCAGCTTTCGCGCGGCGAAGCGGTCGATGCCCACCAGGCTGCCGAGGAACGCATCGCCCCGGTCGCCGCCGATCTCGTCCAGCGTGATGCGCCCGGCGCGGTCGATGATCGAGGGCATCTCCAGCCCGTGCCGCTGGCCCACCGCGAAGTCGTTGAAGTCGTGCGCGGGCGTGATCTTCACAGCACCCGTGCCCTTCTCGGGGTCCGAGTAGCTGTCGGCCACGATCGGGATGCGCCGCCCGGTCAGCGGCAGCGTGACGTGGCGGCCGACCAGATCGCGGTAACGCCCGTCATCGGGATGCACGGCCACGGCGGTGTCGCCCAGCATCGTCTCGGGCCGGGTCGTCGCCACCACCAGAAAGCGGCCCGCCTCGCCTTCGACCGGATAGCGCAGGTACCACATGCTGCCGCGCACCTCGCGGCTCTCGACCTCAAGGTCGCTGATGGCCGACTGGAACTTCGGGTCCCAGTTCACCAGCCGGCGGTCGCGGTAGATCAGGCCCTGCTGGTGCAGCGTCACGAACACCTCGCGCACCGCCACCGACAGGCCCTCATCCATGGTGAAGCGCTCGCGCGGCCAGTCCAGCGAGGCGCCGAGGCGGCGAAGTTGCTGGGTGATGGCGCCGCCCGACTCCGCCTTCCATTGCCAGACCCGCGCGTTGAACGCCTCGCGGCCGAGTTGCTGGCGCGTGGTGCCCTCGGCGGCCAGCAGCCGCTCCACCACCATCTGTGTTGCGATGCCGGCGTGGTCGGTGCCGGGCTGCCACAGCGCGTCGCGCCCGCGCATCCGCTGCCAGCGGGTCAGGATGTCCTGCAACGTCATGGTCAGGGCGTGGCCCATGTGCAGGCTGCCGGTGACGTTGGGCGGCGGGATCATGATGGTGAACGGCGCGGCGTCGCTGTCGGGCCGCGCCGCGAATGCGCCCGCATCCTCCCAGCCGCTATACAGCGCCGGCTCACGCTCGGCGGCGGCGAAGTTCTTGGTCAACATGATGGATCGGCCTGTGGCGGGTGAAGGCGCGGAAGCGGGGGAGGTCGTCAGAGCGAGGTCCGGCCCACGACCCGCTCGATCTCGGCGCGGACCAGACGCTCGACCATCTCCGGCAGATGGGCGTCGAGCCACGCTTTCAGCACCGGGCGCAACTCCTCGCGCACCATGTCCTCCAGACTCGGCCCGCCGCGTGTCACGGTGGCCGCGCGCCCGTTCTCGATGGAGCGGCGCAGCGTGCTCATGGAGTTCGCGGTCGCGGCGGCGGCTTCGGGCGCCACCAGATCGTCGTCGTTGGAGCTGGGCATGGGGGTCACCGGCGGCCGCTCGGCCACAAATGGGGGTTGAACAGGCGTCGTATGGACGGGCGGGCGCGTCGGTTCGACAGCAGCCGGCCTGGAAACCGCCGCACCACTTGGCTCATTACCTGGTTGCGCGGAGCGCGGCTGCGGCGCGGCCGCCGGCTCCTCGCCGACCAGCATGGAGGCATCCAGGTCGAACACGCCCTCCTCCGGTGCCGCCGCGGGCGGCGCGGCGACAGACGGGCGGGGCGCGGCACCCGGCGGCATGGCCGGCACGGCATCGTCCTCGCTCAGGATGCGGCGGATAGAGGCCAGGATGTCGTCCATCGACGGATCGCCGCCATCGGGCGTGGCCGCTGGCGGACGCGGGCCGGTTGGTTTGGCGGACTCGGCCATCAGCGCCCGGGCTGGTCGGTGGCGAAGTCGCCGGTGCCGATCCAGCGGTCATGCACCGCCGTGTAGTAGGCCTTCTCGTCGTAGTACGGCACCGACAGGCCCAGGTCGCGGGCGGTCAGGCGGCCCACCGCGCCGGCCACGTTGTACGAGGCGATGACGTAGTTGGCCAGCGACTGCACCAGCGTCACGCGGCTGTTCAGCAGCAACTGCTCGGCGTTCAGCACGTCCAGCGTGGTGCGGCTGCCGACGATGGCCTCGCGCTGGGTACCTTCGAGCGCCACCTGGTTGGACGCGATCGCGACGTGGTTGCTGGCGATGGTCGCCTTCGCGGCGACGTAGGTCTGGAACGAACTCACCGCCTGCTGCACCGCCGTCCGTCGCGCGTCATCGACCTGCTTGCGCGCCTGCTGCTCCTGCTGACGCGCCTGCCGGATGGCGGCGTATTCGTTGCCGCCCTGGAAAAGCGGCACCGACAATGTCGCGATGACCGAACCGCCCTGGGTGATGATGCCCGTCTGCTGCTGGTTCTCGTTGCGGAACGCCGACGCCTGCAAGCTGAGGTTCGGCATCAGCGAGCTGTAGGCGATGTCGAAGTTGTCGCGGGCGGCGGCCTCGTTGTACAGCGCCGAGACCACGTTCGGGTTGTTGGTGACGGCCAGCGTGCGCGCGGCCTGCTCGGTCGCGGCCGGCAGCTTGAGCGGCTGCGGCTCCAGCAGCTTGCCCGGCAACTCGCCGATCAACTGCTCATAGGTCGCGCGCGCCGTCTGCACCTGGCCCTGCGCCGTCTCCCGCGTCGCCCGCGCGCTGGCCAGGGAGGCCTCGGCCTGGGCCACGTCGGTGCGGGTGATCTCGCCAACCCGGAAGCGGTCGTTGGTCGCCTGCAACTGCTTGGACAGCACCTGCTCGTTGTTGATGTCGAGCGCCAGCACCTGCTCGGTCGAGATCACGTTCACATAGGCGGACACCGAGTTGGTGAACACGGTCTGCTCGGTGGCGATCAACTGCGCCCGCGTCGCCATGACGGCGTTCTCGGCCTGGTGCGTCGCGGCCTTGGTCTTGCCGCCGCGATAGATCGGTTGCGTGACCGTCAGCGAGGCCGCCGTCTCGCCACGATCCTCCGTCGCGCTGTTCTTGGTCCTGCCGCCGGTGATGCCGAACAGCGGGTTGGCGGCGGTGTTGCCAAAGGTGTTGGTCTTGCCGGCGCCGATGCCGGCACTCCCCGTCAGCAGCACCTGCGGCCGCCAGCCGGCCAGTGCCGCCGGGACACGTTCGTCGGTGGCGCGCAGGTTGGCGCGCTCGGCCTGCAACACCGGGTTGTTGGCGTAGGCGGCGGCCAACGCCTGCTGCAAGGTGTGTATGTTGCTTTGGGCCTGAGTCTGAGCCTCAGCCTGCCCGGTCGCCACGACGGCGCCGAACGCCATCAGCACGGCCCAGCCGGATCGCATCACCATGAACCTGTTCCTTCACTCAGCGGAGCGATGCCGGCGTTGTAGCCGCGCCGCTGCCATCAGCGGTTTGCCACAGCCGCCGCGCCGCCGCCAGCGTTTCGCCAGCGTCCTGGAACCGCTGCCTCAGAACACGAAGCCGGGCTCACGGCGGAAGTCGGCCAGCAGCGGCGTCGCGCAATCGAAAATGGTGTTGAACCGCAGCGCGCCGCCGATGACCTCGGCGATCACGCCCAGCCCAAGCCCGTCCAGCCAGCGCACCGTGACCAGCCGGCCACCGCCCTGCGGGCCGCCCGGCTTGAGCTGGCGCGCGAAGCTGGCCGGCACGTCCTCCACTGCCGCGTCGATCACGATCACGTCGTAAGGCGCGCCCTGCGGCCAGCCATCGAGCAGCGGCCCCGCCACCACCTCGACCTTCGGCGCCAGTGCCGTCAGGTTGTCGCGCATCCGCGCCAGCAGGTCCGGCTCCGACTCCAGCGCCACCACGCTGGCCCCGCACGCATCGAGCAATGCCGCCGAGTAGCCGGTGGCGGCGGCAACCACCAGGACGCGCTCCTGCGGCCGTACCAGCGCCATCTGCAACAGCCGGGCAATGGCCATCGGCTGCATCAGCACGCGGCCATGGCCGAGCGGCACGTCGGTGTCGCTATGGGCGATGGCGGCGCGCGCCGGCGGCACGAAGCGGTCGCGCGGAACGGTCCGCATGGCGTCCAGCAGCCGCCCGTCGTACACCTTGTTCGGTCGCACCTGGCCATCCACCATCAGCGTGCGTGCGCTGGCGTACAGGTCGGATGGGCGGTCCATGATCGGCCTCGCGGCAGGTTGCGGCCTCTCTACTAGGCTTGCTTGTTGCCGCCGCCAAGCCTTGCGGCGGCACTGCGCCGCAGCGCAACATGGGACACGCGGCGTGGGCGGGACAGAAGGGATCGGGGCGCGCTTGACCAACCGACCCCCGACAAACGATATACTCGGCGGCGCATCAAAAGGTCCGGTGGCAGAGTGGTGATGCAGCGGACTGCAAATCCGCGAATGTGGGTTCGATTCCCGCCCGGACCTCCAACCCCACGCCTGTCGTTGCTGTCGCGCCCGTCGCGGGGCCGGCAATGGGTGATCGCCGTGTCGGTGCTGTTGCACCTGCTGGTGCTGGCGCTGCTGATCGGCTTCACGCCCCCCTCGCCGCGGGAACAGCAATTGCCACCGCCGGACGTGGGCGTGGTGTTCGAGTCCTCCGCGCCGACCCCGCCCGCCGAGCCTGATCCGGGCAAGCAGGCTCAACTGGCCAGCAACGCTGGCGAGAAGCCTGCGCCTACGCCGGAAAAACCGGCTGCTCCGCAAGCGCCTGTCGCACCCCCGCTGCCTCCGGCGCCCCCTGCACCAGTGTTGCCACCGCCACCCCCGCCTCCCGTAGCCGCGTCTCCGCCGCAGCCCATTCCGGCGCCCCCAGAGCAGCCGCAAGCCGTGGCACCCTCCCCGCCTGCCCCGCCGCCGGCTTTGCCCGAGATGCAGGTGGCTCCACCGCCACCCGCGCCGCCCATTGCGACCGCCGAGTCGAGCGCCCCGCAGATTCGCCTGCAAGCGCCGCCGGCGCCATCGGACGCGGCCATGTTGCCGAATTTTGCACCGGACTTCACGCCGGACCTCACCCCACCCGATCTGACCATGCCGCCCACGCCGCAGGCCCCGCCCAGCCGCCCGGCGCCACGTCAGCCCACCCGCCCCGGCAGCTTCCCGGCACCGCTGGCGACGACGTTCGCGTTCTCCTCGCCCGGCAGCTTGCGGCGCCAAGCCAGCAACGCCTCCTCGCGCCAGGGGCCCAACGCGTCGACGCGATCGGACATCAAGGGTGCGGACAACCTGGGGCCTGACTGGAGCAACATGCTGTCGGCCTGGGTCGAGCAGCATAAATACTATCCGGAACCGGCCCTTGCCAACGGCGAGGACGGCAGCCCGACCGTCTCGGTCACCGTGCAGCGCGATGGCCGGGTGACTGCCGTGTCACTGGACGAGCGCTCCGGCTCGGTGTTCCTCGACACGGGCCTCACGGCGCTGTTCCGTTACGCGCGCCTGCCGCCGTTCCCGCCCGACGCGCCGGACGCGGAAATCACCTTCCACTTCACCATGCACTACATCCTGCGGCGCGGTTAGGACGCTGCCGCCAGCGCCATCAGCCGCTCGGTCGCTTGCGGATCGCTCAGCGCCGCCAGCGTCTCCGCCCGCGTCAGGCCGCCGCGCGCCGCTTCCAGCGAGGCCGCCTCGTCCAGCTTCAGCCGCGCCACCAGCAGCACCGGGTCGATCGGGTCGACCCCTGGCCGGCGCGGCGGCGGCTGCATGGCGCGGTGCGCGCCCAGCAGCGCCGGGTCGTGCGCCAACCGGGCGATCGCGTCACCGGCGGTCTCGTCGTGCGCCGCCCGCACCAGTGCGTGCGCCCGCGCCAGCACGGCGGGTGGTTGCCGCTCCTCGGGGATCAGCAGCAGCCCCGCCCGCCGCAACGCCAGGCCCGCGCCGCGCAGCCCGGTCAGCGCCGCCAGCGGGATGGCGAGGCCGAGACCCAGCACCACCGGCGACATCCACAACGCCAGCAACGGCGACACCAGCCACGCGGCCACCCCCATTGCCAGCCCGAACAGCGTGTGCGGCCAGTAGCTGCGCGCGATCTCGCGCAGGGCCACACCGCCATCGTCGCGCCGCTGCGGGTTCCAGCCGCCGTCGCGGCCGAGCAGGATGCCGGTCACCGCCCAGCTCTGGATCAGCATGGCGGTCGGCGCGATCAGCCCGGCCAGCAGCGTCTCGATCAGCAGGCTGGCGAATGCGCGCGACGCGCCGCCGCAGCCGCGCCGTTCCGTGGGCGAGGCCAGCAGCACCACGAACGCCAGCAGCTTGGGCGCCAGCAGTACGCCCATGGTGCCGATGAACACCCACATCGAGCGCACCGGATCGACCGCCGGCCAGTCCGGGAACAGCGACCGTCCGTTCGGGAAATAATGCGGCGGCGCTAGGCTCGACTGGATCGACACCAGGATGCCGAGCACCAGGAACAGCAGCCACATCGGTGCCGTGACATAGGAGCCGATGCCCATCAGCAGATGCAGCCGGCTGATCGGGTGCAGCCCGCGCCCGCGCAGTACGCCAATATGCTGCAAATTGCCCTGGCACCAGCGCCGGTCGCGGATGGCGAGGTCGGTCAGCGAGGGCGGGCTTTCCTCGTAGCTGCCGGCCAGAGCCGGGACCATATGCACCGCCCAGCCGGCCCGCCGCAGCAACGCCGCCTCGACGAAATCATGGCTCAATATGTGGCCGCCGAACGGCGCGCCCCCGCGCAGCGTCGGCAGCCCGGCGTGTTCTGCGAACGCGCGCGTGCGGATGATGGCATTGTGGCCCCAGTAGTTGCCGTCCGCCCCGTGCCAGGCGGCGACGCCGTGGGCAATCAGCGGGCCGTACACCCGCCCGGCAAACTGCTGCATCCGTGCAAACAGCGACGCGCCGCCGACGATCACCGGCAGCGTCTGGATCAGGCCGACGCCTGGGTTCGCCTCCATCGCCGCCGCCAGCCGCACGATGGCGCCGCCGTCCATCACGCTGTCGGCGTCCAGCACCAGCATCTGCGGGTAGGCAGCCCCGAACCGGCGCACCCATTCGGCGATGTTGCCCGCCTTGCGCTCGAAGTTCTTCGGGCGGCGGCGATAGAAGATGTGCTCCGCGTCGCCGGTGCGCGCCCGCAGCGCCAGGAACGCCGCCTCCTCCGCCACCCAGATGTCCGGGTCGGTGGTGTCGCTAAGGACGAAGATGTCGAACCGCCCGCGCCGGCCGGTCGCGGCCAGCGAATCGTGGATCGCCTCCAGCCCGGCCATGACCCGGCCCGGCTGCTCGTTGTAGGTCGGCATCAGCAACGCGGTGCGCCCAGCCAACTCCGGCAACGGCCCGCTGGTGGCGATGCCGAGGCCCAGCCCGCCGTGCGCCAGCATCGCGCCAAAGCCGAGCAGGGCGCTGGTGAAGGCGAGCGCGATCCAGGCGAACAGCGCCACGTACAGCGCCATGATAAGGCATTCCAGCACCGTCAGCCCGGACACGCCCAGCACCCGGTACATCTCCCGCCCGGCGGCGGCGGTCAGCAGCGCGGCACCGCCAAACACGAATGCCCGCCGCAGCGCGATGCCGCGCGGCGCGGTCGCCATGCGGCCGCCCGCGAGGTGCGCGCCGCGGCCGAGCGATTGCGCCGCCATGTCCATCGGCGATTCCGCCGGCAGCGCCGGGCGCGCGAACGAGGCGGCGAACGGGGTGGTGGTCAGGTTGTCCAACGATACACCCAGGTTTCCGCCACCGGCCCGTGCTCGTCCTTCAGCGTGGCGCGCAATTCGGCGACGTCGATGCCGTTGGTGTCCAGCTTGAACGCCATCCGCCACCCGCCCGTCTCCGGGTTGAATTGTGCGATCGGCCCCGTGATCTTGCCGTGGCCGGTGGCGATGTCGGCGTGCAGCTTGGCGCCTGGTCCCATCGCCTTCAGCTTGTCGCCGGCAATGTCGATGACGAACTCGCGGATCTTCGGGTCCGGGTTGCCGCCGCTGCTGGCCGCGCCCGCGCTGGTGGCCACAATGCGCGCGAGGTCGCTGGCGAACGGCTGGTCGGCGCACCAGTGCAGCCGGTAGGTGAGGCCGAACTCGCTTTTGGCGGCGATCTTTTGCTTGGGTCGCCAGAATGCCACGATGTTGTCGTGCACCTCGCCCTGGGTCGGGATCTCGACCAGGATCACCGCGCCCTCGCCAGCGTCGCCGATCGGCTCGACCCACAGGCTTGGGCGGGTTTCGTAATGCGCCTCCAGGTCGTTGTAGTCGGCGAACGCGCGCGCGCGCTGCATCAGCCCGAAGCCGCGCGGCGAGGTGTCGCCGAACACGCTGATCTGCAACTTGTGCGGGTTGGCCAGCGGCCGCCACAACTGCTCGCCGCGTCCGGTCAGCATCAGCAGGCCGTCGGAGTCATGCACCGCCGGGCGGTAGTCGTCGATACCCTGGCGCTCGCTGGCGTCGAAGTCGAACATGCTGGTCATGGTGCCCAGCCCGATCGCGGTGATGTCGACGCGCGGGTATATCGTGCTCTCCACGTCGAACACCGTCTGCTCGCCCGGGCGGATGGTGAAGCGGTAGGCGGCGGCGGCGCTGAGACTGTCGAGCAGCGCGTAAATGACGAGTACGCCGGTGCCGGGCTGCGGCCGCTCCAGCCAGAAGCGGCGGAACGCGGGGAACTCCTCGCCGGCTGGATCGGCGGTCTTGATGGCGAGGCCGCGCGCCGACAGGCCGTAGCTCTCGCCCTTCGCCACCGCGCGGAAATAGCTGGCGCCGAGGAACACGCAGACCTCGTCCATGTAGTCGGGACGATTGATCGGCGCGTGGACGCGGAAGCCGGCAAAGCCGATATCGCCGGCCTGCGGGCGTGGCATGGCGCCGAAGTCGAACATATCGGGGTTGTAGGCGATTGGGGTCGCGGTGTTGCCCTGCACCTCGAACAGGTCGACGCGCTGGTTGTACAGGAACCCGCGATGGAAGAACTGCACCTCGAACGGCAGTCCGGTGCCGCGCCACAGCGACTTGCCGGTGTCGAAGCGAATCATCCGGTACTGGTCGTAGGTCAGCTTGTCGAGCGGCGCCGGCAAACTGGCATCGGGCGGCGCGAACGGCTTCTGCGCCAATGCGCGGGCCAGGTTGCGCACGGTGTCGGCATCGAAGTGCGGGTCCGGCGTGGGTGCGGGCGGCTGCGCGGCCTCGGCTGCCCAATGCCCCCCCAGCGTGAGCGGGACCACGATTCCACCAGCCAGTAGTGTGCGACGCTGCATCAGGTATCCTCCGGCTGCGCGACCGGATGCCGTTTCGGCTTCCAATCAACGTGATGACGTGCCGGCGGCATGAGGGTTGCCGATGTTTGTCGCGAGGCAGCAAGCTGGTCGCGGCGGGGTACGACCCGCCGCGACCGGCACCTTTGCGTTATTTGCCCACTTGGCCGCGAATTTCGCCGCCCTTGTTCGCCGCCGTGTGGATGTTTGCGTAGTAAAGGCCGGAAAGAAGGTCCTTCTCCTGCGCCGGCGTCAAGGTGGCGTGTCCCTTGATCGGGCTGGCCAGCGGCGCCGCGATCGGCACCGCCACGCCGGCATTGGCGCCCGCCGCCGCCGGCCCGTGCAAGTGCGCCGCAGTCGCCGGGCCGGTCAGGCCGGAATAGGTGACGGTGTAGGTCAGCACGTGGGTGGTGGTGTCGAGCGAGCCTGCGAATGTGCCGGTGGCGGGCGAATTAACTGGCGGCACCTGCGCGGCCGCGCTCAGGTCGGCCTTCAACGGCACGGTCTCGGCCCGGGCGGCGGTCGGGGCCGCGGCGGTGGCCAGGCTTATCGCGCACGCGCCGACCATCAGCAGCTTGGCAAGGTTTGTCATGGCGGTTCCTCGTGTCAGGTTGAACTCACTCTGTGAGTGGCACTATCCGACGGTCCGCGCCAGGATCTGTCACCGGCGCGAGATGTCATACGGCCGCGCATTGCCGCACGAGTTGGTGAGTTGCCCCGCTTTGCGTCGCCGGGAGAAGTGCGGCGCGGGCGGCCAGAGTCGAACCGACACTCCTCGCGAAACCGGGTTCGGGAGGCGTTCTCGCGTCCTCGTCCCGTTCAGCGGCTGTCGCGAAAACCTTGGCTTACACGACGGACTGGTTCCGGCCCAGGATCGGCGGCAGCGGGGACGTGAGGCCTCCGTTGATCCGGGAGAGCCATGTCCTGATCAAGCGCGCCGAACCAAGCCGCGTAGGGCGTCGTCCTGGCCATGTGGCGGTTGT
>JAYTQW010000150.1:0-9586 GCA_043746535.1 Rhodospirillales bacterium | reverse complement strand
AACTCCGCCGAGAGCACGTCCAGCGCCTCGTCCACCACCGCCCGGATCAGCCGCAAAGGATGGTCCGGCGGCACGCGCGCCTCGCAGCTCACGTAGCTGGACATGGAAGCCGTCCGCTCGTCCGAACCGCGCATCCCGCAACCCCTGCCATCCAACAGCGGGGAATCACATCAACCGACTGCCACGCGACCCTTTTTCAGCAGCCTGCCAGGGCACCGTTCATGTTGCTGATGAGCGCGAGCCAGTCGTCGACCATGCCCTTACTCCTCCTTTGTTGCGCTGCCTTTGAGAAGGCGCGGATCATCAGGTCTGTTCGCCACGTCACGGTGAGAAGTGATGTCCTTCAGGCGAATGGCATGCGCGCTGAACGGTGCAGTACAAGACTGTGACGCCGAGCAGTTTCCAATCGTGACACGTCAATCGCTGGCTGTGTGACCGGGTGGAGATGCCAAAGGCAGGAAGCCGGCCGCGATACCGCCAAGCACGAGCGCCAGCGGCCCACCGATGGGGCCCGACAGGTAGGCTGCCCCGATTGCTACGACAACGATCACCGGATCACGCGATCCGCCATGCCCATATTCCTCATATCAAGCTCTTCTTGTGGGTTGAAATCGGGTCCGGCAACTGCGACTGGTCTAGAGGGCGTCCGAACGTGGTGCGATGCAGGCCCATGCCGCCCAGCATCGCCGCCACGAACAGCGCCGCCCGTACCGGGTTGAGAGCGAGGCCGGCGATGGCGGGACCCGGGCAGAGACCGGCAATGCCCCAGCCGATGCCGAACAGTGCCGACCCTGTCACAAGACGGACATCCAGGCGGCGTGTGTCGGGCACATTGAACGCAGGCGCTGCCATCGGGCGGTCGAGCCGCCGCTTCACCCGCCAAGCCAGCGCCATGGGAATGAGCGCCCCGCCCATGACGAAGGCGAGCGTCGGGTCCCAGTCTCCCGCGACGTCGAGAAAAGCGCGCACGCGGCTCGGATCCGTCATGCCCGACAGCGCCAGGCCGGCACCAAACAGCACGCCCGAGATCAGGGAAACGAGGATCTGGCGGCTTACCATACGATACCCAGCCGGTGCATCACAGCGACGGTCGCGATGCCGGCGGCCATGAAGACGGCCGTAGCGGCGATGGACCGTACAGACAGGCGTGAGACGCCGCAAATGCCATGCCCGCTGGTGCAGCCGGAGCCGAGCCTGGTTCCAAATCCGACGAAAAGGCCGCCCATGACCAGGATCAACGGCGAGCCTGGGAAGCGGGTGAGGATCGGGCCGTACAGTGCAGCCATGACGATGGCGCCCAAAGGCAGGCCGAGGATGAAGGTGACCGCGACGCTTCGTGGCGCGCCCGATGCCGAGAGCCCGGTTGCGCGCGCCGCCATCCCGCTGACGCCAGCGATACGGCCTGCGCCGAGCAGCATGAGAGCCGTCGCAAGTCCGATCATCAGTCCTCCGGCAAATCCCGTGAGCGGCATGGCCCGCGCCAACGCCTCCATCACCATGCGTCCAATCGCGGCTTCAGAACGATGCGGCTCGCGGTGTTGGTGGACGCCTCGATAAGACGCTTAACCACCCGCTCGGCAGCGGTTCCGGCTTGTGCGGCACGGGCCGGTGCGGCGGCGAGCGTACGGTTTGGATCGGACATGACCCTCAAGCAATGGCACCACTGCCGCGGTGCCACTTTGATCTGGCTCAAGGCGCCTCCTCCCATGTCCGATTGGTCCTCCAAAAATCCGGATCCCGCTGGTCGCCGCGGTCTTGATCTACTTGTGGGGTCGCTCGCCTGGCGGGCGGGGTGGACAGCCTGGGCCGCATGGGCGGTGGGCGGCTGCTGGCCAAGAACCCTGACGATATCGTCAATGCCCCGCCGATCCGGTCCGCGCACTGCCAGGCAACGCTTGGTGAGGCAGACCATGTCCTACAGGGTAGCATCAGGAAGTGTGGGATGGCTCGCATAAAAGATTGCCGGTGAGCGGACGCGGCGACGCCCGCAAGCAAAGCGAGGCTGGTTTTTATCGGCGGGAAATCCTCTCGAGTGGGACCAGGCCATCCGGGTGACTTCTCGCCGCGTCATCGAACGGAGCGATCAGGCGAGGTTGAAGACGACCTTCACGCAGTCGTCCTTCTTGTCGCGGAACGTCCTGTAGAGCTCCGGTCCCTGGGCGAGATCGGAGCTGCGGTGGGTGATCAGGAAGGTCGGGTCGATCTTGCCGTCCATGATCATCCTGGTCAGCGGCTCCAGGTAGCGTTTCACATGCGTCTGGCCGGTCTTGATGGTCAGCCCCTTCTGCACCACCGCCGCCATGTTCACCGGAACCGGCCCGGCATAGACGCCGGGGACCGACACCGTGCCGCTCGGCCGCACCGCGATGATCATCTGTTCCAGCGCGTACGGGCGCTGCATGCTGGTCAGCTTCTCCTGCACCGCGCTGATTGCGCCCAGCAGGCCGTGGCTGCCATGCGCCTCCATGCCCACGCAGTCGATCACCGAGTCGGCACCCTGGCCGCCGGTGATCTCCTTGATGCGTTCGAGCACGTCTTCCTTGGTGAAATCGATGATGTCGGTGGCGCCCGCCTTCTTCGCCATGGCGATCCGCTCGGGGACGCTCTCGATGGCGATCACCCGCCCGGCCCCCATGATAAGCGCCGAGACGATCGCGAACAGCCCGACCGGGCCGGCGCCCCAGACCGCCACGGTGTCGCCGCCTTGGATGTCGCAATGCTCGGCGCCCTGCCACCCGGTCGGCAGGATGTCGCTCAGGAACAGCGCCTGCTCGTCGGTCATGCCCTCCGGCACGATCATCGGCCCGACATCGGCCATCGGCACCCGGACATACTCGGCCTGGCCGCCCCAGTAGCCGCCGGTCAGGTGCGAGTAGCCGAACAGCCCGGCGGTGGAATAACCGAACTGCTCCGCCGCCATCTTCGCGTTGCGGTTGGAGCGCAGGCACGAGGCCCAGTTGCCCAGCCTGCACATGCGGCACTCGCCGCAGTTGATGTTGAACGGGACCACGACGCGGTCGCCCTTCTTCAGCTTGTGGCTGGGCGATCCCACTTCGACCACTTCGCCCATGAACTCGTGGCCGAGCACGTCGCCGCTTTCCATGGTCGGCATCTGGCCGTCCATCAGGTGCAGGTCGGAGCCGCAGATGGCGCAGGCGGTCACTTTCAGGATGACGTCGCGCGCGTCCTCGATGGTCGGATCGGCGACGGTGTCGCAGCGGATGTCGCCCTTGCCGTGCCAACACAATGCCCGCATCCGCCGTCTCCTGATTTCTGCATCGCAACGTTTGCGAGGTGCCGCGAAAGGTTCCGCCGCAGGCAGGTAGAACGCGGGATTGCGGTATCGGTTGGGCGGAGGGAGCACGGCATCGCCATGACAACGGCGTGACCCCGGCGGCGTGACCCCGGTGGCAAGGGTTTGGCCTGCCTCCATCGACTGGTTCAGCGGCACGGCGTCCAGATGGCGCGCATGGGGCGCGCATGGCCCTCGGTTCGCACGTCCCGGCTCACGACGGCTGCGCGAGCGACAGCAGGCGGTCCGCCAGTTCGGTCCGCGCGAACTCCAGCAGCACGTCCGCGCCGACCGGGTTGGCCGAGAGCTGGGTCATGCCGCCTTTGGCCTCCGCCCAGCCGGGCCGCGTGCCGCCGGGACCGGCCAGCTTCGGCGCCACGAACACATGCAGCAGGTCGATGCGGCCCGCCGCCGCCAGCAGGCCGAGCAGCCGGGGGCCGCCCTCCACCATCAGGCTCTGCAACCGGCGGCCCAGGAAGGCGACCACCTCCGCGCCACCCAGCGCCGCCAGCATCGCCTCGACGCTGGCGTCCACCGTCGGCACCACCAGTACGCGGCGCTCGGCCAGCCATGCGGCGGGCCATGTGGCGGGATCAGGCGGCGCGGCCCCGCTCACCACCACCACGGGTGCGGCGCCATCGAACAGCGGCCAGTCGCGCCACGCGGCGACGCCCAGCGACGCCAGCCGGCCGCGCGGGTCGAACACCACGCGGACCGGCTGGCGCGTCACCGGGCGGGCGATGTCGCGCACACTGAGCGCCGGGTGGTCGGCCAGCACCGTGCCGGCGCCCACCGCCACCGCGTCGTAGAGGTGCCGCAGCCAGTGCGCGTGCGCCCGCGCGGCTGTGCCGGTGATCCATTTGGACGTGCCATCGGCATAGACCATGGCGCCGTCCAGCGTCTGCGCCAGCTTGGCCGCCACCACCATGCGGCCGGTGAGGTGCTCCAGCAGGAACGGCGCGTGCCAGGCGGCGGCCTCCGCCCCGCATACCCCCACCTGCACCGCGATCCCGGCGGCGCGCAGGGCGGCGATGCCGCGCCCGTCCACCAGCGGATGGGGATCGCGCACCGCAACCACGCAGCGGGCCACGCCGGCGGCGATGATCGCCGCGGTGCAAGGCGGCTGGCGTCCGGTGTGCGAGCACGGCTCCAGCGTCGCGTACAGCGTGGCCCCGCGTGCCTCGCCGGGTGCCAGACGGGCCAGCGCCGCGCGTTCCGCGTGCAGCCCGCCGTACGCCCCGGTGGCGCCATCGACCACGCGGCCATCCGCCAGCGCCACCACGCAGCCGACGGCGGGGTTGGGGATTGCGCGCCCGCCAGCCTCCAGAGCGTTGTGCAGCGCCCGGCGCATCGCCGCGCCATCGTCGCCGGGCGGCAGCGGTCCGGGATCGGTTCCGGCCACACCGGCGAACGCGCCGCCGAGACCCACCCCCGGCGGCAGCGGCCACATGGGCGCGGTGTTCATGCTGTGCATGGGGACCGGCTGTGCATGGGGGCCAGCAAGCCGTCGCCCGGCCACCGCGTCAAGCGCCACCGGGTCAAGCGCCGCCGGGCCAGCACGGTTTGCACGGCAGCCCGCTAATCCAGCAGATCGGCCAGCCCGTGCGCCGCGTGCGCGGCCTTGGTGCGCAGGTAGAAGGCGTTGCGCGGGTTGGCGAACACGCCGGTCGGCACCCGCTCCACCACGTCGATCCCGGCCTGCCGCAGTTGCGTCACCTTGTCCGGGTTGTTGGTCAGCAGCCGGATGCTGCCCACGCCCAGTGCCCCGAGCATCTGGGCCGCGACACCGTAGTCGCGCAGGTCGTCCGGGTAATGCAGCCGGTGGTTGGCCTCGAACGTGTCCACCTTGAACCTTTGCTGCAACAGATAGGCGTCGAGCTTCGAGTACAGCCCGATGCCACGGCCCTCCTGGCGCAGGTACAGCAGGTAGCCGCCCTCACGCGCGAACCGCTCCAGCGCCTCGTCCAGTTGCGGGCCGCAATCGCAGAGCTGCGAGCCGAACAGGTCGCCGGTCATGCACTCCGAATGCAGCCGCACCAGCGGCGCCACCGGGTCGGGCGCGCCCAGGCGCAGCGCCAGGTGCTCGCGCCCGTCCGCCAAGCCGGCGAACGAGATGAAAGTCGCGGTGTAGCGGCCCGCACGGATCGGGATGTCCACGCTGGTGCGGATGGTCACGGGGTCGGCCACCGGCGGGATGGCGTGGTCCAGTTGCGAGTCAGGCGGCACGGAGGCGTTCCTAGACCGTTACGCGCGAGCGATGTCGCGGACGCCAGATAAGGGTCCGCGACGGCCCCCGATCAAGTCTGGCGATCAAGTCTGGCCATCAAGTCCGGCGATGAACCGAAGGCGGCGAAGCCCGTTATCGCGGCGGACCTCATGCGGAGAACGGAGCCATGCCGGACAAGAACGAACACACTGGCCGCTTCGGCGGCCCGGGCAGCAGCCACCAGGACAAGGAGCATCCCGACAAGAACAAGCAGGAGCACGGCCACAAGGCCGGCGGCGGCAAGCCCGGCTCCAAGGCCGATCCGCTGAAGGACGCCGGCGGCGACGATGCCGGCGGCGGGCATCATTACCGCGAGCATGGCCGCACCTAGGCAAGGCCATGGGCTTTGCCCCTGGACCCCATCAAAGGCTGAGCCTTTGAAATCCTTTACTTAAGCAATGGGGTTTGGGGCCTGCGGCCCCAATGGGTCGAGGGCAACGCCCTCGCCTACCTGTCCCGGCAGCGTGCTCGCCACGATCGAGGCGTCCAGAGCCTCGTAGCCGGGCAGGTCGATCACGCGGTACAACTCCGCACGGGTCTGCATCCGCTCCACCATGCCGTGCGCGCCGCCGTCTCGGCGGATAGCGGCGAACAGTTCCGCCTGTGCCTTGTTGGCGACGCGCAGCGAGGACACCGGCCAGATCACCATGCGGTAGCCCATCGCCTCGAACTCGGCGGCGGTGAAGAACGGCGTGCGGCCGAACTCGGTCATGTTGGCGAGCAAGGGCACGCCGGGCATCCGTTCGGCGAAGGCGCGGAACATGTCGGCGGAGTGCAGCGCCTCGGGGAAGATCGCATCGGCGCCCGCCGCCATGTACAGCGTCGCGCGGGCGACCGCGCCATCCAGGCCCTCGCTGGCGGCGGCATCGGTGCGGGCGATGACGAACAGGTGGCGGCGGGCGCGCGCGGCGGCGGCGACCTTGGCCGCCATGTCGCGCGCGTCAGCCAGCCGCTTGTCGTTCAGATGGCCGCATTTCTTTGGCAGCAACTGGTCCTCGATATGCACCGCGCCGGCGCCCGCCTCCTCGAACGCGCGCACCATGTGCATGACGTTCAGCGCCTCGCCATAGCCGGTGTCGCCATCGACCAGCACCGGAAGCCCCGACGCGCGCGCCACCTGGCGGACGAAGAAGCACACCTCGTCGACGGTGACGATGCCGAGGTCGGGCAGCCCCATGCTGGCGGTCATCGCCGCGCCCGACAGGTACAGCGCCTCGAAACCGGCGTCGCGCGCCTGCAACGCCGCCATGCCGTTATGGGTGCCGGGGAGTTGCAGGATGCCGCCACGCTCGACCAGGCGGCGGAAGCGCAGGCCGGCTTGCGTGTCCGCTTGTTCGGCGCCGATCAGGTAGCTCACCGGGCGCGCTCGTGAAGCGGCACGAAGGCGAGGTCTTCGGGGCCGGTGTAGTTGGCGCCGGGACGGATGATCTTGCCGTCGATGCGCTGCTCGATGACGTGGGCACTCCAGCCGGAGGTGCGGGCGATGACGAACAGCGGCGTGAACATCCCGGTCGGAACACCCATGAGGCTGTAGGAGACGGCGCTGAACCAGTCGAGGTTGGCGAACATGCGCTTGGTGTCGGCCATCACCGCCTCGATCCGCTCGGCGACGTGGAACAGGCGGGCGTCGCCGGCCTGTTCGGCCAACTGCCGGGCCACCCGCCTGATGACCGCGTTGCGCGGGTCGGCGATGGTATAGACGGGATGGCCGAAACCGATCACCACCTCCCTGCCCGCCACGCGGGCGCGGATGTCGGCCTCCGCCTCGTCGGCTGTCGCGTAACGCTGCTGGATTTCCAATGCCGCCTCGTTGGCGCCGCCATGCCTGGGGCCGCGCAACGCGCCGATGCCGGCGGTGATGGCGGAGTGGATGTCCGACCCGGTGCCGGCCACCACGCGGGCCGCGAAGGTGGAGGCGTTGAACTCATGTTCGGCATACAGGATCAGCGAGGTGTGCATCGCGCGCACCCATTCGGGCGAGGGCGCGCGCCCGTGCAGCAGGCGCAGGAAGTGGCCGCCGATGCTGTCGTCGCCGGTCTCCACCTCGATGCGGCGGCCGTGCTGGGTCCAGTGGTGCCAGTACAGCAGCATCGAGGCGAAGCTGGCCATCAGCCGGTCCGCCACCGCGCGGGCGCCGTGCGGCGAGTGGTCCGCGGCCTCCGGCGTCAGGCAGCCGAGCACGGAGCAGCCGGTCCGCATCACGTCCATCGGGTGCGCCGCCGCCGGCAGATGCTCCAGCACCGTGCGCAACCCGGCGGGCAGGCCGCGCATGGCGCGCAGCCGAGTCTTGTACGCGGCCAGCTCGACCGCGTTCGGCAGATGGCCATGCACCAGCAGATGCGCGATCTCCTCGAACTCGCAGCCCTCCGCCACGTCGAGGATGTCGTAGCCTCGGTAGTGCAGGTCGTGGCCACGACGCCCCACGCTGCATAGCGCGGTGTTGCCGGCGATGACGCCGGACAGGGCGACCGATTTCTTGGGCTTCGGCGCTGCGGTTTCGGACATGCTTGCCATTCCCTCAGAACAGGCCGGGCTTGCCGGCGACCAGATGGCCGGGCGGCAACGCCACATGCAGGCCGCCCAACTCGCGCGCGGTCAGGCCGGGCAGCCGCTGCGCGGTGTCGAGGAACCGCTCGATCTCGGCGGCATCCAGCAAACCCTCGGTCAGCGTGCGGAACTTGCGGATATAGTCCGGCCGCGTCCATGGCGTCGCCCCGAGCGGATGCGCGTTGGCCACCGCCATCTCGTCCGCGATCTCGCGCCCGCCCTTCATGCGGATGACGATGCGCCCGCCGAACGCCTTCACCGCCGGGTCTGCGGCGTGGTAGCGCGCGGTCCAGGCCGGGTCCTCGACGGTTGCGATCTTGCGCCACAGCGCCACCGTGTCGGGCCTGCGCGCCCGCTCCGGCAGGTACGAGCGGACGTGGTGCCACTCGCCGTCCTGCAAGGCCACGGCGACGATGTACATGATCGAGTGGTCCAGCGTCTCGCGGCTGGCGTCGGGATCGAACTTCTGCGGGTCGCGGGCGCCGGTGCCGATCACGTAATGGGTGTGGTGGCTGGTGTGGATCGCGACACTCTCGACCGCATCCCAGTCCGTCACCGCGCGGCCCATGCGGAAGGCGAGGTCGATCAGCGCCTGGCTCTGGTATTCGGCCGAATGCTCCTTGGTGTAGGTGTCCATGATCGCGCGCTTGCTCTCGCCGCGCTCCGGCAGCGGCACCTGGTAGTGCGCGTCCCGCCCGTCCAGCATCCACGCGATCACGCCGTCCTCGCCCTCGTAGATCGGGCTGGGCGAGCCTTCGCCGCGCATGGCGCGGTCGACCGCCTCGATCGCCAGCTTGCCGGCGTGGCTGGGCGCGAACGCCTTCCAACTGCTGATCTCGCCCTTGCGCGACTGGCGGGTGGCGGTGGTGACATGCAGCGCCTGCTGCACCGCCTGATAGATCACCGCCGGCGCCAGGGCCAGCAGCGTGCCGATGCCGGCGGCGGCGGACGGGCCGAGATGGGCCACATGGTCGATCTTGTGCGCGTGCAGGCTGATGGCGCGGACCAGGTCGACCTGGATCTCGTACCCTGTCGCCAGCGCCTGCAACAAATCGTTCCCGTCGCGCCCGGCCTGCTGCGCCACGGCCAGGATCGGCGGGATGTTGTCGCCCGGATGGCTGTACTCGGCGGCCAGGAAGGTGTCGTGGTAGTCCAGCTCCCGCACCGCCGTGCCGTTGGCCCAGGCCGCCCACTCGGCGTGGACGCGCACGTCCGGGGCACAGCCGAACACGGTGGCGCCGCCGTCGCGCCGATGCGCCAGCGCCTGCGCCCGCGCGGTCGCCACCGGGTGCCGATTGATGGCGGCGATGGCGACGCTGGCGTTGTCGATCACCCGGCTGACGATCATCTCGGCAACGTCCGCATCGACCGGCACCGGATCGGCGGCGACGGCGGCGATCTTCCAGGCGAGCTGGTCCTCGCGCTGTAGCCGGTCGGCCTCGGGATGGACGCGGACATCGTGCAGCTTCATGGCTCGTCCT
>JAYTQW010000149.1:0-2271 GCA_043746535.1 Rhodospirillales bacterium | reverse complement strand
CTGCGCGACGAGCTGTACCGCAACGACACCGTGAAGCTGGTGCTCGACCGCGCCCGCCGCGCCGACGCCGCCCTGGTCGGGATCGGCGACCTCAGCGAGGACAGCAACATGGTGCGGATGGGCTGGTTCTCGCCGCAGGAGGTGGCCGAGGCGCGGCTGTCCGGCACCATCGGCGACATCATGGGCTACGACTTCATCGACATCTATGGCCGCTCGTCCAGCGCCAACATGCAGGGACGGGTGATCGGGCTGACCACCCGCGACCTCAGCCGCATCCCGAACGTGATCGCGGTCGCCAGCGAGAACACCAAGGCGGCGGCCATCCTGGGGGCGTTGCGCACCGGCGTGATCAACACCCTGGCCACGAGTTCGACCAACGCGCGCACCATCCTGCGGCTGGACGACGCAACCCGGCGTCCATAGGACTCTCGGCGGTGTCGCCGCCAGGAAATGGCTGTTTGCCTACTCCCGGATGCCTGCCATGGCGGCGGCCTGGGCCACGGCCGCCCGCAGGCTGCCAGCGCTTGCCCGGCCGGTGCCGGCGATGTCGAACGCGGTGCCGTGGTCGACGCTGGTGCGGACGAATGGCAATCCGACGGTGATGTTCACGCCATGCTCGAGGCCCAGGTACTTGATCGGGATCAAGCCCTGGTCATGGTATTGCGCCACGACGGCATCGAACTCTCCCTGCCGCGCGCGCATGAACACGGTATCGCCCGCGAACGGGCCGGAAGCGTCGATGC
The DNA here is from genome assembly GCA_043746535.1 of Rhodospirillales bacterium. GTDB lineage: Bacteria > Pseudomonadota > Alphaproteobacteria > Acetobacterales > Acetobacteraceae > CAVRQM01. Next base: position 1,528 of record JAYTQW010000149.1, on the reverse strand, counting down.
CCTGCGCCCTGGCAAGGGCGATGGCGGGGGCGATGATGTCGATGTCCTCGCGCCCGAACATCCCCTCCTCGCCGGCATGGGGATTGAGTCCGGCCACGGCGATGCGTGGCCGCTCGACCCCGAACTGCCGTGTCGCCAGCGCCGCGAGGTGGATGGCCCGCAACTCCGCCTCGGGCGTCACGGCGCGGACCGCATCGGCGAGGGAGACGTGGATGCTGACCAGCAGCACCCGCAGCTCATGGTTGGCGAGCATCATCGCATACTGTGCGGTGCCGGAGCGCTCGGCCAGGATTTCGGTGTGCCCCGGATAGTGGATGCCGGCCGCGCGCAGGGCCTGTTTGCTGATCGGCCCGGTGACGATGGCCGCGAGCCTGCCGGCGAGCGCGTCGTCGATCGCGCGGGTCACATAGGCGTAGGCGGCGGCACCGGCGCGGCTGTCCACGCGCCCGAACGGCAGGTCGGGCGGCAGGTCGCTGGCGCAGATCACCTCGATCCGGCCAGGAGCGCCGGTGCTGGCCTCCGGGCCGGCGACGGGCACGACCGGCAGCGTCGCGCCGACGATGGCGACCGCGCGGCGCAGGATGCCGGCGTCGCCGATGACCACGCAGCGTGGCGCGACACCCTCGGCAAACAGGCGGGCCACGATCTCGGGGCCGATCCCGGCCGGATCGCCCATGGTGATCCCGAGCGGCAATCGTGTCATATACCTCGCTCCGTGGCCGCGCGCCTTGTAACCCGGCGCTGGCCCGGCACACCCGGTCTTCGCCGCAGGGCAGACCCGACCAGCAGGAAGGCGGCCATGGCGCGTCTCAGCGTCAACCTCAACAAGATCGCCTTGCTGCGCAACGCGCGGCGGACCGGCGTGCCCGACCTGCGCCGCTTCGCCACGCTGGCGCAGGCGTCCGGCGCGCAAGGCCTGACCGTCCATCCCCGCCCGGACGAGCGGCACATCCGCCGCGACGACGTGTTCATGCTGGCCGAACTGATGCGTCCATGGCGGCCGGGCTGCGAGTTCAACATCGAAGGCTACCCCGATGCGCCGTTCCTCGACCTGATCGCGCAGGTGAGGCCGGAACAATGCACCCTGGTGCCGGACGCGCCGGGTGTCCTGACCTCGGACGAGGGCTGGAGGCTCGACCGCGCGCAGATGCGGCTCGTGAGCGCGGCAGCCGCCACGCTGCGCCGCACAGGCTGCCGCGTGATCGTGTTCATCGATCCCGATCCGGCCATCGTGCCGCTCGCGCAGGCGGCGGGAGCGGACGGGGTCGAGATATACACCGGCGGCTATGCCGCCGCGTTCCGCGAGGGCGCGCATGACGGGGCGCTGCACGCCTGTGCCGCCACCGCGGCGGCGGCCACGCGGCTCGGCCTGGCGGTCAATGCCGGCCATGACCTCAACCTGGAGAACCTGCCGCCCCTGGTCGCCGCCTTGCCGCAGCTTGCCGAGGCGTCGATCGGCCACGAACTGACCGCCGACGCGCTGACGATGGGATGGACGCAGGCGATCGGCGCCTATCGCGCGGCGCTC